>NZ_JAMPMC010000011.1:0-143390 GCF_028477945.1 Providencia sp. PROV261
ATCATTAAGACCTTCTAGCTGTCCTATTCTCTAACCTTTTACGTTGATGAATAGCTTATTTAAAATAAAAAAAAGCCTCTAAAGAGAGGCCTATCATTTGTCAAAACGTTCAATTATAATATGTTAATATATGTTTTGCGCGCGCACTCGTCGTTCTGATTTTATTACTGGCTGAGCGCATAAAATATCAATATCTAACTGAATATTTAATGTTTCTAAACAGCCTAAAATAAAACTTTCGGCAACTTGTATTCTCTCACGTATTTCCCCTTCCCGTACTTTATATTTCCGACCAATAGCCCGCTTTGAATAACCTTTAACATAATAGTCCTCAATATAACTACGTTCACGCTCCATACCAACAACCCCAAGTTTGGCAACACATAAATCGATAACCAAACCATCTTCATCACTACACATTGGCCTACTCTTGCTTGTTGATGTTACCAAATCACGAAAACCAGCGGAGACAGATGACCAACCTATCGCACCACAATGATCGCCATATGACCAACCACCCCAATATGTAAGAATTTGTTGTATGTTTCTATTCATCATTTGCAACCTACCTTTCCTACACTGTTTTTAACTAATAACACAACTCATACTGCACCTTAAGCTCAGCTTTAGACGCTTTTATATTCAACTCACTAATAACAATATAAGTAGTATTAAACTACCAATATTTTTGTTTGTCAATTACAATAAAAATTGTATTATATCTAATAACAATAATTTTTATTCTTTATAAGAGGTTAACCTCATGTCACTAGCAAGCAGGATCCGGCAACGCCGGCAAGAACTAAACTTAACCCAGACTGAGTTAGCAGAAAAAGCGGGGATCAGTCAGCAATCAATCGAATCCATTGAAAATGGTAGAACCAAAAAACCAAGAAATATTATAGAGATAGCAAAAGCTCTTCAATCTCATCCTGAATGGCTACTCAACGGCAAAAGCATTATGCCAATATCCGAGGTCAATAGCCGACGAATTCCACTATTAAGTTATGTTCAAGCTGGGTTATTTAAGGATGCCAACCCGATCACTGACTATGAAGGGAATTTCGAATACATCTTAGTTGATGACGATATCAGCGCGAATGCATTTGCATTACGGGTTGAAGGCGACAGCATGACACCTGAGTTTAAAGAAGGTGACATCGTAGTGATTGATACCGAGATCTGGCCTAACCCAGGTGAATTTGTGTTTGCGAAAAATGGCGGGAACCAAGGAACATTCAAAAAATATCGGCCTACCGGTATTGGTACTGGTGAGTTTGAATTAGTGCCTCTTAACCCTGATTACCCAACGTTGAACAGTCACGATTATCAAATTTCACTCATTGGTGTCATGGTTGAGCACCGCATTTACCGCCGCAAAAGATAATTCTCTAGACCCCTCTCTTAACGCGTTTTCTCTGCAAACAAGAAAACGCGTTATCAAACACAGTAATTTTCTTTCTATTAAAAACAAGCAAATAGGTTTCTCAACCGAGAAATTACTACATTCATAGTTTACATTTACTATTTATATAGTAATATAACCATCGTAATACTAATTATACTGTAATAAAGTCAGCCTTCTTCAACCTAGGAGAACAAAAATTGAACGATGCATCAATAAAGGGATAGACGACTAACATGAATTTGCAGGTGAACTGTATTGGGTCGGTAATACCAGTGTTTAGTCTTGTAATACCGACAAAATCAAAGTTCAGTGAAAACATCTTGTTCACTTAATCATTTGAGGTTTTATGATGGATTTAGAACATATTATTAAAGAAAACACACAGGTAATGCGCCAATTAATTGCCATTTTACAGTCTAAGAGAGGCTGTTTTAACAACGATGATATTGAAAATAATGCACATCAATCTTTTGTTTACTCTCACACAGGTGCAACAGACTCACCTATAGAAAAAGATATTGATATTAATAGCCTTACATTAAAACAAATTATTGCATTATGTGTAATATATAAAGGCAATTTTGAGCAACTCACAGGATCACATATTAAGAAAATCAATCAAATATTAGATTTAAATACTACAGAGCAGCATAGGCAAATCGAAGCTTTACATATGACACTGGTAAATTTAGAACAAGTTACAAAATTGCCGAATATTGCTATTCATAATTTATGTATAGAAATTTTAGCAAATTGGGATAACTTACATGGCATTGCTGAACGTTGTGAATTTGTCCTATCCCTTATCAGTTCTAAACACGTAATTGAAGATAAAACAATTCATGTTGACCCTAATATTCTATTTTCACAAGCAGAGAGCCTTATACTGCAATTAGCTAAAAATGGATATCGAAATGAAGCAGTGGAAATTCTTAATCAATTTAAAGCAAAAAAACTAAATCAAGTCGCCATAGAACATTTACCTGAGGTCATCAAAATAGCAAAAGGTATATTAAAAAATTAACCCTCTGCATTTTATCTCGTCGCAAAGATTTATTTTAATATTTAGGAGTTTTTATGGTGAATCAAAATAATGATAGTCCGCTCTACCTTAAAGTCGCTCGTGATGCGATACGTCTCGAAAGATCAGGTAAATACTTTGAAGCGTCCAAAGCATGGTCACAAGCTAATCGATTATCGCGTGTTTATCGTAACCAAATATGGTGTGAGCGCCGTGCTGATTTTTGTTATATGCAAATTCAAAGAGAAAAATATAAACTAATGGCTGACGATGAGTCTACAGAAAATTCTCTGATATGACACATATCAGCAGTATCTTTCATATAAAAATCGTTTAAACAACTCGCTATTTTTAATAGCGGGTTAATATTGTTAGCTTTTTATGCTAGCTGCGAAATAATGTTTTTATCTTTACAATAATACAGGAGATTATCTCTGTTGTTATATGTTTTTATACTTTTCACAGCCTATTATCATGACTTTTTCAATAAACCCACTTATCCTTAAGTAGAATATATTTCCTTCGCAAAAAATATCGGGTAAATTATATAGATATAAAATGGAGTGATCATATGAACCCGATAGTAGTAAAGACAAGAAAAAATCTATTAAGATTACAAGCAAAATACCTAGCCCAAAATAAAGGTATTACTATCGATGATGCTTTTGATCTTTTATTAAAGCCTAACAATAACGCTAAAAATTCGCTCACATACACTCATCGTGTAAGAAAAGGTAGGCGGCAACATCAACCCTCTTCACTTTTAACCGGCTTATTCAATAAAACCTATGTAAGAGATTGGACAAAAACCAAATAATATTTCATCCGCCTATTAGATATGGTAACTAATAAGCTACTAGGGGGGTTACTTAAAAGGAAGTATCAATGAGCGTATTAAAAAGGGTTGTTACAGGGAAGTATTCTCTCGCTGTTACAGTTTGGGGTTTTTGGCTATTTTTAGAGCTATGCAGCTCCTCCGTATTTTTACTAATGAAAAGTAGTGATGCTATTCCAATCAAAACACAGCTTTTTCTTATCTTTTTTCTATTCATATTTAAAACATCGTATTCTATCGCCATTATAACGGGCGTTTTTCACATGTTAAAAAGCAAAGTGACGATTTGGCGTGTCGTTGTTATCCTGTTGTTAAGTGTTCAAATTATCTGTTTAATAATCGCGATGATAAATTGGTGTATGGTCGCCCTACCTGATATTATTAATTATCAGATATATGAAGAAAGTACTAAAAGCCTGTTTCAATGACAGGCTATAATTTATTACTGTCAGCCGGCATTAATCTGGCAATGCCCTAGGAATAGAGTATCACCTATTTGACTATGTTATTTCTATAAAGATTATATAGGCTCTAAATTCTCAAATTTATACAGTGCCCTCAATTTAAAAGGGGAACAAAAATAGTTTAACCCCATTGAAATCTTTATGCTTGAGTCTATAAATAGGCTTTGCATTGCTTTGATGGTGTCTTGTTGGGCTTTTATTACCCAGCTAATGAGTCTTTAGTGACATTTACCCCCCTATATGTTTTAATTTAACTTAAGGTTTGATGGTAAAAGAAAATTTTATGGGTTCATTAAAAAAGCTTGTTCAAGGTGAATATTCAATTCATCTTTTATTCATTATAATTTGGTATGTTGGAACTGCATCTATTCAATTTATTTTTGAAAAATACCCAACAGCTCAGGGCATATATCGAATAGATACAATGCTTTATCTCTTTGCGACTTCAAGATTTCTTCAAGCTTTATTATCTTTAATTGCTTTTGTTGGTATTTTTTCGACACAAAGGAAGCAATTAACAAAAGTAGGGATGATTTATTTAATTATTATCGCACCAGCGTTATCCTTTTACATCGCCTCGTTTTATGATCTCATAATATATATCAATGCTGGTGATTGTGAGTCATCACCTTGGTGCATGAGGACTTACTTTACTAAATAGCAGGCATGATGATATTTGTCTGCTCTTCGTTTTTACACAGCCAAATCAGATTATCAGAACATTAATTTAAACTTATCATAATGCAAAAATCTGATTACACCATAATAAGTCCATCAACGATCAAGAGGATATGCCACCAAAAGACAATGGTCATGAATAACGTTGTCAATTACACACACCAGATAATCTCGAGGAAAATGGTGAATATTCAGCTAGGTATTGATGTGTAATTTATTTTCTAGCATTTTCTTTCGCTTTCTGATGAATTTTATCTTTCATTTCTTTTGTTATTTTTTGGTAAGTTTCTACAGTGCCATCATCAGAAACAGTATTCATAAAAATATCATCACCTCTTTTTTTAATTGTCACAGATACTTTTACAGGCTCGACCTCACCAAAATCTATTGGTTCTATTTTTCCATTGATTGTATAAGTCATTTTGGTCACTTCTTGCGTTAACACGCTAGAATTCGGGTCAAATTTCCACAAAGATTCTTGTTTGATTTCTTCTACATTATCACCTAGTTCAATCAGCAATGCATCTCTCGCAACACCATTCGGAGCTAGGATCATCAGTTTAAGAATTCTTACTTCGGGTGTATTATTTGTATCAAACCAATAGCCATATAAATCACTTGTTGAGTATGGTTGCGGGAGCACGTCAATTTTTGTCTTTTTTTCCGCTGTTTCATTTTCACCAGCCATACTGACACTGGTGATACAGAAAAGAGCGCATAGCATAACAATCAAAGAGAATATTTTTTTCATTATTTAAATACACAAATTTATTTATAGAGCCTTAGTCGCCAACAAATATCGACTACACCTCAAACAATCCATTTTTATCAAATCGTAATGTGCTGTAATAGGACAGATCATTAAATAGCTTTCCATTACCAAGAGTTGTCATTCCAGCTTTTTTCTCACAGTCACCATCTTTAACAAAACTCACGCTATCTACTCTTCATTTCAAGCCGAACGGAGCATCTGGTTTTCTGCCGCAGCCTACCAATAATGCAATCAGAGCAGCTGCCACGAATATTTTTCCATTATTCGTACTCTGCCCCTGAAACTATTTTTTGACCATTGGCACATTTAGCTACCACAAATCCATCATTTGCCCACATTTTTACCACATATGAGTCTGGGCTATTCTGAATTACTTTAACGGGATATTCACCAATTAATTGATTATACATCTTATTGACATCTGATTTGCATGGCGAAAATGGCATAGTGTCAGTTCCAAGTATTTGCTCATATTTTTCTTTTGGCGGATTGCCTGAATCTACAAGTTTATTTAATTCCTCCTTTGTATAAGATGTTCCTGCATAAACGCTAAAACCAATACAAGATAAAACAATTGCAATTATTGACTTTTTCATCATCCCATCCTCACACTCAGTTTTTTATTAATTTAATTGATGTTATACCGAAAGCAGCGTAAAACAAAGCAAACAATTAGGTACAAAAAACCTGCCGGAGCAGGTTATTCACTAGTGCTTGAGCTACCAATTCACTTGCTATTCAGAAAATTACTTACTAAATGCAATCAAAACAAAAATAGCAAGGGGAGGTGTGATGACCACATCTGCTACAACGGTAAATGGTGTAGCTATTATCTTTGCAATCAAATTACCTGCATTAAATGATTTCTGTTCTTCGGAAGCATACAGTTCAACAGTATATAATTCATTTAGTTTTGCATTGGAAGTTACTGGTAAGCTTATATCATTCCTATCAATAATATACCCTTTAATTGGCACAGTTCTTACCCAAGATGATTTATCATTTCCTTGTGCCCTATTCTTAAAGCCTGCCTGCTCTAAGGCCTTTATTTGTGCGTCAGTAAATTGAAATTTGGGATCAGTGTATACAAAGTAATTCTGCATAAATTCGATCGGTGATTGACTGTTGCTATTGGGAAGTATTTTAATTCGAATTATTCCCTTGGGATTATCAAATGCAGTTAATGGGATTATTTTCACTAATTCATTTAACTCCATTAATTCAGAAGAGCCACTGGTTAATAAATAGGCGTACTTTTCTCCTATAAAACCGAATCCAGAATCCGGAAATTTGATATCATTTATATCGTTTTTTGTTGTTTTACTTTCAATTTTAATATTTTTATATTCAAAACTGGCAATTATTTTATCTGTTAACTTAACAACATTTTGTGATTTGGTTTCGACTGTTGGGTTATCTTCCCAAAAGTTTTTTGTTAAACATCCCGTAGAGCTTAAAATCGATATGCTCAAAAAACACGCTAGTAATTTTTTCATTCCATTGCCTCAATAAGTTTAGCTTAAGTTCAATGAATATTAGGGCAACACCTCATTTAAGGCAATAAAAAACCCACCGAAGTGGGTTCATTTGATTTTACCATGACAGTGTTTATATTTTATATCCATTATTACAATCGCAAAGGCTGTTTCTATGTGGAGAGAGTTTTTTTCTTTTCACCAAAACGCCATTTTGTGGCTGCCAATTTGGTATTGTAATTTTCTTTACTATCTCACTAAAGCCAAGAATTTCAGATGCGTGTATAACAAACCCTAAATTTAACATTGTACTATTGGTAACTTTTGCATTTTCTTGTGCGGGTATGTCCACGCCACATTAATTGAGACACACTAAATTAAAGTTTTCTAACTGTTTACGATAGGCCTCCGGAGGGAGGTGATTTAAACTTTCGTGCGTTCGGTTTTGGTTATAATCTTGCTGCTAATACCACGCTAATTCTCTAACTTGACTCAATGATTCAAATAAATACGCATTTAAAAATTCACGATGGAACGAGCCATTAAAACGTTCGATAAAGCCATTTATTGCGGTTTGCCCGGTTGAATATGGCACAGTGACGCAGCCACTCAATAATCTAGATACTGTCAAACCTAATAAGATGTGCTTCATTCCTATCCCCACATCAACTTAGAGGAGCCTTTCCCCATAGCCTATATGTTATATAGTGCAATGGGGAGCAAATCGTTATTTATTCTTAGTGGAGTTACTCCAGATCTTTATCAAAATAATCATCTAATTTACTCACATGCTCACAGCGACTTTCAAACCCATTGGGGATACCTCCATTTCTCATCCACTCTTCGCATGACGCAGCTACTTTTCCATAGGTATATGCCCCTGTCATTGCTATGTATACAAACCTTTCACATTTTTGTTTATCATTCTGATCGTCACATATCAGCTTTTTCATTTCTTCCATTTCATAAACGCCACCCGCACCTGTACCTTCAGGTGCTAGTACAGTTGCATTTGTAGGAACTGATAGCAATGAACCCAATACAAAAAAACTGCTTAATAAGATTTTATTCACGTTACCCCCTACTTGTTTTAAGCCATGGTAACTAACGTAAAGAACAAAACAAAGCAAAAGACCTCAGTTAAGAAGCGTAATATGTGATCTGGATTGCAAGCCCATCCTTGGGCTATGTGTGGTTAGGCTACGGCTTTGTATTCTTTATCGTGAATAACTAATCCATTCCAATTCTTTTTCATTGGTAACTCACCTGCAAGATAAAGCTCATAAAGACGTTTAGCACCTTTCTTCAATAATACAGGCTGATATTTGATGAATGGCTCATGACCGTGAGGATTAATTTCACTCTGATTTGGTCTCGTGATATAACCAGCTGCGTTCTGCTAGCCACATTTGAACCTGTTGAGTATTTACGCCATTAAAGCATTTACAGAATTGTGTTGGTGTCATGCCTTCTTTGAACAGGTTTGACATGCATTCAACTTTGTTGTTCAGTTCTTTATTAGTGTGTTCAAGTACAATAACTTTTTCTGAATACGTGAGTACTCCACACTAAAAAATGGATTAATACTGGACGGATAAGCGGGTCTCGCAAAGACCCAAAAAAGAAAAAGCCACCTTGGCCATTTGCTAGAGCAAACTGTATTGAAGCTTTGAATGACAGCATGCACAATAACACTGAAAGTGTGTAAGAAGAGGAAATAAGATATCAATCTTCCTAAGGGGTAAGATTGGTATGTGAAGTGGCATTGTTAATTTGCTAAAGCCATTGGCGTCGCGTTAAACGATACTGCGTGCAAGGTTCTTCGCAGTTAGATTGGGAACCATCATAGGTATGTGTTTGTGCATAAGGAGGCGAAAAATAGAGCGGATGGAACATTAACGCCAGCAGTGAGAAGGTATGCTCATTTAGCGCCGAATCATCTAACTGAACATGCAATGAAGATAGACGAGCTAATGTCACACGATGACACAAATATGTCCCATCAGTTATTAGAGGTGGTTAAATGACATGAATTACAAGCAAGAAAAAACCCGCTACATCTATGAAATGTAACGGGTTCTTATTTGGTGCCGGCTACCGGAGTCGAACTGGTGACCTACTGATTACAAGTCAGTTGCTCTACCAACTGAGCTAAGCCGGCGAATTTGGCGGAAGGATAGAGATTCGAACTCTAGGATGGTTTCCCATCGGCGGTTTTCAAGACCGCTGCCTTCGACCGCTCGGCCATCCTTCCATGGGGCGCGATTATGGAGGAATCGGCGCAGCTTGTCTACCCCTGAAAGTAAAAAAATTGATTTTTTCGTTCTGTTTGGCTAATCTTCACTCAATTGTTCTCTATTTCATAATAAAAGTGCTAATATCTGTGCAAAATCGGTGTCTCAATTTTTCATAGGCGTATGATTTTTAGTCAATTAATATATTTTTGCCGACAGGACAGTTCACCACAATATGTACAGACAATCTTTGATAAAAACCATTTTACTCTCACGCCTATTTTACGTCTTTATTCTGCTACTTGTCGTGATGCTCTCGCTGTCGCTATATAATTCGTATCACTCGTGGCTACTTAGCCGCCAAGCCTCCTTGAATACCATAGCGAAACAATTGGCCTACCAAATAGAGGATTATCGTTACCAAGCTAACTTGATGTATAAACAGGTTAACGAAAAACCAGCCACTACAAACTTAAATACGACACCGGCCTCCCCTGCCCGTATTACGAAAATTCGTCATGACGTTTATTGGCTAGGCAGTACAAATCAAACCATTGATGCAATTTTATTTGGGAGTGATAGTGAGCGAAATAGCTTATTAGCAACAAAATTAGCTAACTACATGGAAATCGTCTGGGGGGCGCGAAATGAATATAACTCGATGTATTACCTCAATGGCACTGATAACACGCTGATCTTGGTCACCACGCACTCTATATTAAAGCCCGAGTTACGTTATAAAGAGAGCTATCTGACAATGACCGCTGAAGAAAAGCGTACAGATATGCTAACTCAGTCGACACTCTTAGATAGAAGAGAGATCATTTCTAACCTACAAAAGCTGGCACCTGAGAATATCTATTATTATACCTATCGTCTGATGTTTAATTCACCTGGCCAATTAACCAGCGTGATTTCGTTTGATATATCGATCAACTCGATACTCCCAACAAACCTGAAAGGCGATAATATCTCGTTATCGCCACGTAATAATGATACCGCTAAAGGAACAAATGTTGAGGTGCGAGGAACGAGCTTAGTTTTCGCACAGCATATTGAAGGTAGCAACTATCAAGTTTATTACCGAGTACCGTTAAAAGACCTGATTGTCGGTGTTATTGGCTATAATATATGGCTGCTTACTTGTATGGTTGTCGTGATATTGCTTGTCTTCTTTACAAGCGTCTTTATCCGTAACCGGATCATTTCACCGAACTCAGTCATGCAACACCAATTAGAGCTTCAAGAGACACTGAATAACGATATTATCAATAATATTAGTTATGGCATTCTAGTGTATGATTTTACATCAAATAAAAAATTACTGAGTAATAATGTGGTAAACGCCTTATTGCCTTCGATGGATCTCAACCATATTAAAGAATTGGCGACCCATAACCATGATATGATCCAAATCTCGATTGAGAATAACGTTTATGAAGTTATCCTCGTCAATATCAGTATGCTAGAAGATACTTATCTCTTCATTATTATTGATAAAGATAAAGAGGCATTAACTCAACGCCGACAAGAGATGGCTAATCGCGAATATAAGAAAAATATTCAACTGAGAAAAGTGGTGTTTGAGAACATGCAACATGAAGTTCAACCTTCATTAACCGAGCTGAATAAAGCGGTGGGTGGGCTGATTGAAGCTTCTGAAGATGATAAGCACGAATTTATTGATACGATAGTCGCCCAAACGACCCATATTAATCGTTGGTTTAATAATATTAACTTATTAAACTCCTTAGAATCTTCCTCTGGAAAACTACAAACTGAAAAAATCTCGGTGAGTTTGCTGCTTACTCAATTCTTAAAACAAAACCTTTTCCGCCTTAAAAATAAAGGGTTATCGCTCTACTTCTATAATAATATTAATCCAGATTCTCTATTTTCATTAGAGCCGACCTACTTAAAACATCTATTGCAGTTAATCCTAGAGTATTCCGTTGATACCACTGCATTTGGGAAAATTGCCGTTAGCCTGAATTATCAGGAAGATAAAAAAACCATCATTATTGATATTAAAGATAGCGGTATGGGCCTGACAAATCAGGAGTTAGCCAATATTCAGCATCCATTCTCAGGGCAAGTATTAAACGCATCACGGTTTAACCGCTCAGGGATCACCTTATATTTATGCAAGGCTATCTGTAAAAAGATGAATGGCAGCTTTACCGTTAAAAGCAGCCCTGCAATAGGCTCTCACTATCAATTAACTTTACCTACAAAATCAGCAATCATTGCCGATAGCTATCCTACATTACTCGAAGATATTCATATTCGTTTAGCAATTCACAATATTGATACATCACGAATTGTCAGAAATATCCTATCTAATTATGGTGCAGACTTTTTAGATTTACACGAAAGTTCACCGCATACGGATTGGGATCTATTGATAACAGATAATGATGATAATCAGTTTAAAAACATAATAAAAATTTCTGGAACAACGTCAGGTGTCAACTCAATCACACCACAGCACATAGAAGTTAACTATAACTTTGCAGATGAGCTGATTGATGCTATATCTTTGCTTATTGAAAATGCACAAGCCGATGATGACGAGTTGGCGTCGGTGGTCGGAATTCCACTTTCCCAGCACGATACGACACCAACAACTGATGAATCGATGGAAAGCATACTTCAAACTTATCAAAATATTTTATCAAATAGCGATTATAAGGATTTGTTTATAACAACAGTTCCGATAGATATTAATAAACTGTATACTAGTGAAAGTCTTGAGGATTTGGCCGAATTGAAAAACACAGCACACCGTTTAAAAGGAGTTTTTGCTATGCTAGATTTTAGGTTCCTTCACAAGCTTTGTGAAGATTTGGAACTTTACATAGCAGAAGGAAATAGCTTAAAAATAAGTAATTGCATTAGAGAGCTGGATGTTTCAGTGGAAAAGCTAATGCCAAAAGGTAACCAATAATATGAATAACCTAAATGTCATTGTTGCCGATGATCATCCTATTGTTCTTTTCGGTATCAGAAAGTCACTCGAACAGATTGAATGGGTCAATATCGTTGGTGAATTTGAAGATTCAACGTCTTTAATTAATAACTTAGCGCGTTTAAATGCCGACGTCTTAGTCACTGATTTATCAATGCCTGGTGATAAATACGGCGATGGTATTACGTTAATCAAATATATTAAACGTCACTACCCTGATCTTTCTGTCATTGTTCTCACCATGAACAATAACCCTGCGATTTTAAGTGCAATCCTTGAGCTAGATATTGAAGGTATTGTTTTAAAACAAGGCGCGCCTGCTGATCTACCAAAAGCTTTAGCCGCATTACAAAAAGGGAAAAAATTTACCCCTGAGAGTGTGAGTAAGCTACTTGAGAAAGTGAATGCAAGTGGTTATGGAGATAAGCGCTTATCGCCAAAAGAGAGTGAAGTTTTACGTCTCTTTGCAGAAGGCTTTTTGGTCACAGAAATAGCTAAAAAATTGAATCGTAGTATTAAAACGATTAGTAGCCAAAAGAAATCAGCAATGTTGAAACTCGGTGTCGACAACGATATCGCATTACTTAACTACCTGTCTTCTGTTAGCATCGATAACTCATCTACCGATTAATCGATAAATCACCTTTATGTTATTGCTGAAAAACCCGATACAAACGGGTTTTTCTCTTTAACGCTTTTACCGGGTAGCTTATTTATTACCCACGAATTTCAATAAGGTTTCTTTCAAGGTTGTGATTTTGGTTGGCTTAGATAGACAGCCATTCATACCTGCATCCCGGCAACGTTGCTTCTCCTCCTCCATTGCATTTGCTGTTAATGCAATAATTGGAACTGTTGAACCTAAGTTTCGTAACGCTTTAGACAGCCCATAACCATCCATATTTGGCATATTCACATCGGTTAAAACGATATCAACCGTATGGTTTTCTAGATATTTCAGTGCATCAATACCATCAACGGCAGTACAAGTGCTAAAACCAATATTGGATATTTGATCGCTTAACATCACCCTATTGATTGGATGATCATCAACAATTAATACTTGATATGAACTCAATGAACCATCTATCTCAAGGGAGTTTGCTTTATTGCTCTCTTCTTTTGCAGCCTGCTCACCTCGTGATTTCGAAATAAATTTATCGATGATTGATGGTAACTTTTCATTCTGATAAGTGTTATATAACCATTTGTTAGGCGACTCTTCACGCAAATCACCAACATATAGATTACACAGATGAAGTACTTTTTTACTCTTTAACTCATGAGAGTCTTGGTTATCGGTGATCAATAAATCATAACTTTCTGCCTTATCAATTTCTTTATCAACACAGACAACAAAATGGTTATGTCTAAGTAGTCTGGTTAAAAAGCTAGAAAGACATTGGTTCCGGCAAATAATCGCTATCCGATAATGAAAGCGGTATTCCGGAATAGCATGTTCGGTATACTTTTGGCCATAAAGTGGGATACGGATAATAAAGGAGCTACCCAAGCCTATTTGCGAATTAACTTCAATATCTCCATCCATCAAGTTAATCAACTTTTCACAGATTGCTAACCCTAAACCTGTACCTTTATGCCCCAAGTTATTTTGGTCATGCACTTGGAAGAAGGGATCAAAAAGTTGTAACACAACCGCTTGCGGCATGCCTATCCCTGAGTCTTTAATTTCAATCTTTAAATAGTTTTCGTCACGCCAAACATAGAAGAAGACAAAACCAGAATCTGTGAATTTAATACTATTATTGATGATATTCGATATCACCTGCTGTAGCCTTACCGCATCACTCAATAGCAAATCAGGCACATTAGGTTCAATAAAGGAATAAAGCGCTATCTGTTTTTTCGCGACTAAAGGCAAGTAGTTAGCTAAGACAAAAGCAAAAACATCACGGCAATTAAATAGTTTATATTCAATGTTTAGTTGATTAGATTCAATTTTTGAAAAATCCAATATATCACTGATAATTTGCAGCAACAGTGAGGATGAATTATCCATCGTGGTTACAAGACGATTCGCTTTATCGGATAACTCAAGCCGCTGTAATAATTCAATATTACCGATAATACCATATAGTGGCGTACGTAATTCATGACTCACCGTTGCCAAGAACATGGATTTAGCATGGTTAGCCTGTTCCGCAGCATCAGCCACATCTTGTAAGGATTTCTCCATCTGAACACGGATACTAATATCAATCAGTACGCATATAGCAACATCTTCGTTTTGATAACGCGAATTAACAAAGCTTATTTGTAGATGTGTACTACTACTAGTCACAACATCAATGTAATTACTCGATTTTTGGCGAATAATTGTCAGTATGCGCTGTTTATCATCTTCACTTAATAAGCGGAAATAATCGTGAGCTAATTCATTACTCAGAATGTTGCCACCATCACTTAACCTTAGAATGATGATGCCGACAGGCGCCGATGCTACAATTTTATGGTTAAACTGTTCATGCTCTTCAAGGCGAATAGCGGTATTCGCGGCTGGCACTAGCATTTTGCGCTCTAACAACCAAATGAGGAAAAAGATCAGGCAGCCAGAGGTGATATTAATAACGATACTATAAAAAATGGACGCTCTATGCTCTGCAAATATCTCGCTGGTGGGAACAGCATACACCACTGTCATTAATGATGGCGATAAGCGCTTTTTAAAAATCAGTTTTGAATAATCGGAGCTAAAGCCAAAAAAACTAGGCTCAGAAATAGAGAGTAAATTGGAATTTTTAGGATTCAAGTCCGTTGGGTAATATAAAACCGGTTGGTTATACGAATTAAGGACGACCACTTCAAAGGATTTATTCGAACGTTGTATAAATTGATTTAAGCTGATTGTTCTCTCTAAACCAATAAACCCATACAGAAGGCTACTCACATAAATAGGTTGGATCAGATACAACTGCCCTGAATCGGTTTGAGCACCATGAACAATCGTATATAAGTTACGCTCTTGCCCTTGTAATCTTAGGCTTTGATAGGAACGTATATTTTCGTAGCCAACCTTTTTTAAGATCTCAATGTCAGATACGGTCGTACGGATTGGAAAATCCATCATGCAGTAACTCTTAGAGCCTATTACAAAGACATGATTTAACCCTTGCGGAGCAGCAATACTGTCTTTCCAAAAATAAATGAGTTGTTCGAATGCGTTTAGGTAATCACTGGTTCTATTTTTAAAATAGGTACAATCCGCCTCGGGTGATAATGGGTACAGGCTATAGGAACCAGTGGCAGGTAATGTGACGTAATTTGGTTCATTTTCCAGGCGCTCTTCATGTTGTTCAGTCATAAACTGGATAGAGCGCAATGTGGTACCGGTTTGCAAAATGAACGCCTGCATATTTTCAAACCCTGAATAAAACTGCTGGCGTATATCTGACTTGCTTTCATTAAATTGGGTATAAAGGAAGAATAAGGTAATAAAAACCCCCATTCCCCATAGCATTAAGCCGAGGATACGGAATAAATCACGGGATAATCGTAATGATGTTCTAAATGACGGTAAATATCTCAAGATCTATCCTACACAGGCTATGTTACTGTGACTGAGTATACTCGATAAAAGTTGTAAAAAGCGATAGTTGTTAAACTGGATGGTTAGATAGCAAAACGGGCGGTAAACCGCCCGTCGAATCAATGACCCATACATTTATTCAGGCGTATTGGTTCCCATGTCTGTGCTAGGTATATCCTCTGCACCTGCTTCATCAGAGTTTTCATCTTCCTCTGTTTCAGCGACACGTTGTAAACCAACAACTTTTTCTTCTTCCGCTGTTCTAATCAGCGTCACACCTTGTGTATTACGGCCAACAACACTAACTTCCGAAACGCGTGTACGCACTAAAGTACCAGCATTCGTGATCATCATAATCTGATCGGTTTCATCCACTTGGATAGCCCCAACCACATTACCATTACGCTCACTGACTTTAATTGAGATCACACCTTGAGTTGCCCGCGATTTCGTTGGGTACTCTTGCTCAGCTGTACGTTTACCATAACCGTTTTCAGTCACAGTTAAGATATGGCCTTCGCCGCGAGGGATAATCAGTGAAACCACTTTGTCTTCATCGGCTAGACGAATACCACGTACCCCAGTTGCAGTACGTCCCATTGGGCGAACCGCATCTTCGGCAAAACGGACAACCTTACCTTGAGCAGAGAACAGCATGACTTCATTTGAACCATTGGTTAAATCAACACCAATCAATTCATCGCCTTCATTGAGGTTAACGGCAATAATACCGGCACTTCTTGGGCGGCTAAAGTCTTGCAATGCCGTTTTCTTCACCGTACCACTCGCCGTTGCCATAAAGACATAGTAGCCTTCTTCGTATTCACGAACTGGCAAGATAGCGGTAATACGCTCATCTTGTTCAAGTGGCAACAAGTTCACAATTGGACGACCCCGTGCTCCACGGCTGGCCTCTGGTAATTGGTAAACTTTCATCCAATATAGGCGACCACGGCTAGAGAAGCATAGGATGGTGTCGTGGGTATTCGCCACCAGCAAACGCTCAATAAAGTCTTCTTCTTTAATGCGTGCTGCCGATTTACCTTTACCGCCACGGCGTTGCGCTTCGTAATCAGACAGTGGTTGATATTTCACATAGCCTTGGTGAGACAGTGTTACCACCACATCTTCTTGGCTAATCAAATCTTCAATGTTGATATCCGCTGTATTTTCGGTGATCTCAGTACGACGAGCATCATTATACAGTTCACGGATAGCTTCTAACTCTTCGCGAATAACTTCCATTAAACGCTCAGGGCTACGTAGAATATACAACAGTTCTTCGATTTGCTTCAGAAGATCACGGTATTCTTCCAGCAGTTTCTCATGCTCAAGCCCGGTCAGTTTTTGCAGACGCAAATCCAAAATCGCTTGGGCTTGTTGCTCAGTCAGATAGTATTGACCGTCGTGTACGCCATATTGTTCTTCAAGCCATTCTGGGCGTGCTGCATCATCACCGGCACGCTCAAGCATCGCAGCCACATTACCAAGATCCCAAGGGCGTGCAATCAACCCTGCCTTCGCTTCTGCTGGCGTCGGTGCACGACGAATTAACTCGATAATAGGATCAATGTTAGCTAATGCAACGGCTAATGCTTCAAGAATATGTGCTCGTTCACGTGCTTTACGCAATTCAAAAATAGTGCGGCGAGTCACCACTTCACGGCGGTGGCGAACGAACGCAGCAATAATATCTTTTAAATTAAGGATTTTCGGTTGGCCTTGATGCAAGGCTACCATATTAATGCCGAACGAGACTTGAAGCTGAGTCAGCGAGTAAAGATTGTTAAGGACAACCTCTCCTACCGCATCACGTTTCACTTCAATCACGATACGCATGCCGTCTTTATCAGACTCATCGCGTAATGCACTAATTCCTTCAACACGTTTTTCTTTAACGAGTTCAGCTATTTTCTCAATAAGACGAGCTTTGTTTACCTGATAAGGAATTTCGCTGACAATAATCGTTTCGCGGCCATTTTTTTCGTCAACTTCGACCTCAGCACGCGCACGAATATAGACCTTACCACGGCCAGTACGGTACGCATCGATAATTCCACGGCGACCATTAATGATAGCGGCAGTCGGGAAATCAGGCCCTGGGATGTGCTCCATCAGACCTTCAATGCTAATATCTTCATCATCTATATAAGCAAGGCAACCGCTGATCACTTCCCCTAGGTTGTGTGGAGGAATGTTCGTTGCCATCCCAACAGCAATACCTGACGAACCATTAACCAATAGGTTAGGGATTTTCGTAGGCATAACTTCAGGGATTTGCTCTGTACCATCATAGTTTGGGACGAAATCAACGGTCTCTTTTTCAAGATCCGCTAACATTTCATGGGCAATTTTCGCCATACGGATTTCCGTATAACGCATTGCAGCTGCGGAATCTCCGTCAACTGAACCAAAGTTCCCCTGACCATCTACCAGCATATAACGCATAGAAAAAGGCTGAGCAAGACGAACGATTGTCTCATAAACAGCGATATCACCATGTGGATGGTATTTACCGATAACGTCCCCGACTATACGGGCAGATTTTTTATAGGGTTTATTCCAATCATTTCCCAATACATTCATCGCAAACAGTACTCTGCGGTGTACTGGCTTCAGTCCATCTCGAACATCTGGAAGCGCGCGCCCGACAATAACGGACATCGCATAATCCAAATACGAACTTTTGAGTTCTTCTTCGATATTGACCGGTGTGATTTCTCTGGCAATGTCGCTCATGGAACCACTGTCCCTCATAACTTCGGATTCAAAGGTTTAGAACTATACCACAATTCGCCAATTTAATAAAAAAAATGAGAAGTGAGTATTTGTCTTTCAAGCTATGTATAATAGCGGAAAAATGTCTTTATGTGTCCGTATACTTTGAGTTTATTGCGTAAGAGCAACAAAAAAACGTTTTATGGCCTCAATAAATTCGCGTATTAACGTTTGGACACCTATCTAGGAACAGGAGCTCCACTCATGAATGATACTTCAACCCCCGCGTATCAGAACGTCGATAAGCATGAAATTGAGAAGTTTGAAGCTATTGCTTCTCGCTGGTGGGATCTCGAAGGTGAATTTGCCCCACTTCATCGCATTAACCCGCTTCGCCTTGGCTATATTATGCAACGGGTTGATGGTTTATTTGGTAAGAAAGTACTTGATGTGGGCTGTGGTGGCGGAATTTTATCTGAAAGTATGGCACGTGAAGGTGCCGATGTGACGGGACTTGATATGGGGGCGGACCCACTGATGGTCGCACGCCTGCACTCATTAGAGTCAGGGATCCCTGTTGAATACGTACAAGAAACAGTAGAGCAGCACGCTGACAAATATCCACAAGCTTATGATGTCGTGACCTGCATGGAGATGTTGGAGCATGTGCCTGATCCACAGTCGATCGTACGTGCGTGTGCTAAATTGGTCAAGCCCGGTGGGCATGTTATTTTTTCGACGATCAACCGCAATAAAAAAGCGTGGTTAATGGCGGTCGTTGCGGCGGAATATGTGATGAAAATGGTTCCGAAAGGCACCCACGATGCGAAAAAATTTATTCGCCCTTCTGAACTGATTTCGTGGGCAAACGAGGCTCAGCTAAAAGATAGGCATATCATGGGTTTACATTATAATCCACTCAAAGATAAATTCTATTTAGGCCCGAATGTGGACGTTAATTATATGCTCCATACTGTCAACGAATAAATAGCAAGCGTTACGTTCAAGAAAACAGCAAACGATCGCATTTTGCAAAATTTATTTTCGTCACCCTGTTGCGAGTTTCCACTTATAGAATTCCTTTTCTAGTGCAGCTTACCGACAAGGTGACGTTTTTTATCCCTACAGTTATCCACAGAAGACTCGGATTTGTGCACTTGATAAAACCGCTTATTAACATTATCTTGTTATAGTAAAATCAACAAACCACTACATATAGTATGTAATTTGAATCTAACACTACAAGTCTCATAGAGTTAATCTATGAGCTTTTTTGCGTTAGCAATATGCTATTTTGTAGGTCAACCAAGGTGTACTTGCTCATGAACCAGAGTCTGTTAGTCACAAAACGTGATGGACATAAAGAACGCATTGATCTCGATAAAATCCACAAGGTAATCACTTGGGCTGCTGAAGGCCTGAATAATGTATCTGTTTCTCAGGTGGAGTTACGTTCACAGATTCAGTTTTATGATGGGATCAGAACGTCTGATATTCATGAAACCATGATCAAAGCGGCTGCTGACCTTATTACTGGCGATACGCCTGACTATCAATATCTTGCGGCGCGTCTTGCAATATTCCATCTACGTAAAAAAGCGTATGGTCAATTTGAGCCACCCGCGCTGTACAAGCACGTCACTCGCCTTGTTGAAATGGGCAAATATGATAAGCATTTGCTGGAAGACTACTCACAAGAAGAGTTCGAGCAAATGGATAGTTTCATTGACCATTGGCGTGACATGAATTTCTCCTATGCTGCCGTCAAACAACTTGAAGGTAAGTATTTAGTACAAAACCGTGTTACGGGCGAGATTTATGAGAGTGCACAGTTCCTTTATATTCTCGTTGCTGCATGCTTGTTCTCTCATTATCCAAAAGAGACTCGCTTAGACTACATCCGTCGTTTCTATGATGCGGCTTCCACATTTAAGATTTCGCTACCAACACCAATCATGGCTGGTGTTCGTACACCAACTCGTCAATTCAGCTCTTGCGTATTGATTGAGTGTGGCGATAGCTTAGATTCTATCAACGCAACATCCAGTGCGATTGTTAAGTATGTGTCTCAACGTGCAGGTATCGGTGTAAACGCAGGCCGTATCCGTGCTTTAGGTAGCCCGATTCGTGGCGGTGAAGCATTCCATACTGGTTGTATCCCTTTTTATAAGCACTTCCAAACCGCCGTTAAGTCTTGTTCACAAGGCGGTGTGCGCGGTGGTGCAGCGACACTTTTCTACCCTTTATGGCATTTAGAAGTTGAAAGCCTATTAGTGCTGAAAAACAACCGTGGGGTTGAAGGTAACCGTGTTCGCCATATGGATTATGGTGTCCAAGTCAACAAATTGATGTATGAGCGTTTGATCAAAAACCAAGATATTACGCTGTTCAGCCCTTCTGATGTGCCTGGCTTATATGATGCTTTCTTTGCTGATCAGGATGAATTTGAGCGCCTGTATCTGGCTTATGAACAAGACGACAGCATCCGTAAATCCAGTGTTAAAGCGGTTGACCTCTTTTCATTAATGATGCAAGAACGTGCATCAACAGGTCGTATCTATATTCAGAACGTTGACCACTGTAATACTCACAGCCCATTTGATCCTTTAGTTGCACCAGTGCGTCAATCAAACCTGTGTTTAGAAATTGCACTGCCGACAAAACCATTGAATAACATCAATGATGAAGAAGGTGAAATTGCGCTTTGTACGCTGTCAGCCTTTAACTTGGGTGCGATTGAAAACCTTGATGAATTAGAAGAGTTGGCCGTGCTTGCTGTACGTGCATTGGATGCCCTTCTCGATTATCAAGACTACCCGATTATTGCCGCGAAGAAAGGGGCAATGGGTCGCCGTACTTTAGGTATTGGCGTCATTAACTATGCTTATTATTTAGCCAAGCATGGTGTTCGCTATTCCGATGGCAGCGCCAACAATTTGACTCACAAAACCTTTGAAGCGATTCAATACTATCTATTGAAAGCCTCTAACGAATTGGCTAAAGAGCAAGGCGCTTGCCCTTGGTTCAATGAAACCACTTATTCAAAAGGTATTCTACCAATTGATACCTATAAGAAAGAGTTGGATAAATTGACTGATGAGCCTCTGCATTATGATTGGGAAACGTTACGTAAAGATATCCAACAATATGGTCTGCGTAACTCAACCTTATCAGCGTTGATGCCATCGGAAACATCATCACAGATCTCTAACGCAACCAATGGTATCGAGCCACCTCGTGGTTATATCAGCATTAAAGCATCTAAAGATGGTATTTTACGCCAAGTTGTACCTGATTATGAGAATCTTAAAGGCGCCTATGAGTTGTTATGGCAAATGCCTTCAAACAGCGGCTATTTGCAATTAGTCGGTATTATGCAGAAGTTTGTTGATCAGTCTATTTCTGCAAACACCAACTATGACCCAACGCGCTTTGCAACAGGCAAAGTACCAATGAATCAATTGCTAAAAGATTTATTGCTCGCCTATAAGTTTGGTGTGAAAACACTTTACTACCACAACACCCGCGATGGTGCGGAAGATGTTCAAGGTGATCTGGAAGAAGTTGTTGAGTCAGCGGATTCAGATTGTGAAGGCGGCGCGTGTAAAATTTAATAGGAATTGTCATGTCACATACTTACACCATTTTCTCACAAAAGAGAAATGACCAATTACTTGAGCCGATGTTTTTCGGTCAACCTGTTAACGTTGCTCGTTACGACCAACAAAAGTATCCGATTTTCGAAAAGTTAATCGAGAAACAGCTTTCATTTTTCTGGCGTCCAGAAGAAGTTGACGTTTCCCGTGACCGCATTGACTATAATGGCTTGCCTGATCATGAGAAACACATATTTATTAGTAACCTGAAATACCAAACGCTGCTGGACTCTATTCAGGGCCGCAGCCCGAACGTGGCGTTATTGCCACTGATTTCAATTCCTGAATTAGAAACTTGGGTTGAAACTTGGTCATTTTCAGAGACGATCCATTCACGCTCTTACACTCATATTATCCGTAATATCGTGAATGATCCGGCAATCATCTTTGATGATATCGTTGAAAACGAAGAGATCTTAAAACGCGCTCGTGACATTTCTGCTTACTATGACACGCTGATTGAGATGACCAACTATTACCATATGTTTGGTGAAGGTACTCACACCTGCAATGGTAAACAAATCACAGTATCACTACGTGCACTGAAAAAACAGTTGTACCTGTGCCTAATGAGCGTAAATGCCTTAGAAGCTATCCGTTTCTATGTCAGTTTTGCTTGCTCATTTGCCTTTGCAGAGCGTGAGCTAATGGAAGGGAACGCAAAAATTATTAAACTGATTGCGCGTGATGAAGCCCTTCACTTAACAGGAACCCAGCATATGCTGAACTTGTTACGTTCTGGGCAGGATGATCCTGAAATGGCAGAGATTGCTGCTGAGTGCGAAGACGAGTGCTATAAACTGTTCGTGGATGCGGCTGAACAAGAAAAAGAGTGGGCTGAATATCTGTTCAGTGAAGGTTCTATGATTGGCCTAAATAAAGATATTCTGTGCCAATACGTGGAATATATCACCAATATCCGAATGCAAGCTGTTGGGTTAAAATTACCTTTTGAGGCACGCTCAAACCCAATTCCTTGGATCAATGCATGGTTGGTGTCTGACAACGTTCAAGTTGCGCCGCAAGAAGTCGAAGTTAGCTCTTATCTGGTTGGTCAGATTGACTCTGAAGTCAACACTGATGACCTGAGTGATTTCGAACTCTAATCATGGCTAGCCATAAAGTCACCCTGCGGCTCTCGCAGGGTGTGCAAGTACCTTACCACACCGAGATCCACACAAGCCTGCTTGAAGCACTTGAAGACAGCCGTATTCCTGTTGAATATCAGTGCCGAGAAGGCTATTGTGGCTCATGTCGAGTCATGCTATTAAAAGGGAAAGTGGGCTATAAACAAAAACCGCTTGCCTTTGTACAAGACGGTGAGATTTTACCTTGTTGTTGCCATCCCCTTTCTGACATCGAAATCGGTTAAAACCTCACAGCGATGACGCTCTCTTTACGCCATCGCTGTTAATTAAACACGTCACTTACAGATTATAGATAACCATATAATCCTGCAAATACCCATCCAAACACACAAGAGACACCAACACCAATGAGGCCGGGTAGAATGAAGCTGTGGTTAATCACAAATTTACCTATCCGAGTCGTACCGGAACGGTCAAATTGAATAGCGGCTAAATCACTTGGATAAGTCGGAAGAATATAATAACCATAGCAAGCAGGCGCAGATGCGATGATATAGGCAGGATCAACACCAATGCCGAGCGCTATCGGAACGACCGCAGCTAAAGCGGCTGCTTGTGAGTTCACAAATTTAGAGACCAATAAGAGGATCACGGCATAAGCCCATGGATAGTCTTTGACTAATGCCCCAAGCGTGCCTTTGATTTGATCCATATGCGCGCCAAACATTGTTTCTGCCATCCAAGCGATACCATATACGGCAACAATGGCAATCATTCCTGAACGAAAAACCTCATTTTTCGAAATCTGTGCCGGATTTGTTTTACAAATAATGATGATCAGCGCACCAGCGAGCAGCATAAACATCTGTATCACAAGTACCATTGACAGTGGTTTGCCATTGACCAATGGCCTTAATTCAGAAACCGCCCCCAAAATCGCAACAACCCCAATAGAAGCGAGGAAAATCCACATAGCAACCCAATTGATTTTCGGTAACTTTTTATCGAGTAGTGTCGCGCTGTCGCCATACACATATTCGTAATTTTCATGTACCGAAATAAACTTTTGGAATTCCGGATCTTTATCGAGATCTTTCCCTCTGAACCAACTGAAAATACCGATTGCCAGTATCCCGATTAGGGTCGATGGAATGGTAATCGCCAAGAGATCTAAAAATTCGAGCGATTTACCATTAATGGTGATGCCATTTAACATCGCCACTAAGGACACCACTGCAACAGAGACAGGGCTGGCAATAATCCCCATTTGTGCACCAATACTACTGGCCGCCATCGGTCTTTCAGGACGAATATTATTTTTTATCGCCGCGTCATAGATAATAGGAAGGATGGTATACACCACATGCCCTGTACCACACAAAATGGTTAAAATACAGGTAACAAAAGGTGCCACAATAGAGATGTATTTTGGATTTTTACGTAGTAGTCGTTCTGCAATTTGTAGCATGACATCCAAACCGCCTGATGCCTGTAGAGTCGCTGATGCTGCAACAACAGCGATGATCACAAGCATAACATCAACAGGCGGTTTTCCAGGAGGTAAACCAAAACCAAAAACGAGTATCACTAAGCCAACGCCGCCTAGCAGCCCGAGAGCCATTCCCCCTTTTCTTGCTCCGTAGAACAAGCAGACGAGGATAATGGCAAGTTGTATCAAAAAGTCCATAAGTTCATCCTTTCAATTAATGTTTCCTTACATTATCGGGATGAAAGATTGACACAGATTTGATTTATATTAACTGGTTAAAGAATTTAATCTTATTTTTCAATTCGATTTTCCCACCCCGTCACAAAATTTATCTTAGGTTCCTGAGATACTGTCCTGTTAATCTAAAACATCATATATATCAATCAATTAATTAACATCCGTTAACATTTAAAATCCGATGTATTTACCTTTAATCACCATATCAATAACGATTATTCATTAACTAGGACGAATAATTCGTTGCTATTTTCACCATTCCTTTATAAGAAAAATGCGTGAGTGTAATTTTATGTTTACACTCATTGTAATTTAGATTTGACAGAAAAACTGTGATCGCATAATCTGCTCAGCTAATAAATCCACGACTTTTAATCAGAGGAATTTGTGAAAAATCGCACGCTAGGTAGCGTTTTAATCGTTGCAGGAACAACAATAGGTGCAGGGATGCTGGCTATGCCACTTGCCGCTGCGGGTGTCGGTTTCACAGGTATTGCATGCCTACTTGTCGGCCTATGGATGTTAATGAGTTATACCTCATTACTGCTCGTTGAGGTTTATCAATACAATCCACCAGATATGGGCTTGGGATCAATCGCGAAAAAATACCTTGGGCCTATTGGACAAATCGTCACAGGCTTAAGTATGTTACTTCTGATGTACGCGCTGACTACCGCTTATATTGGTGGCGCGGGTGTCCTGATCTCCAACAGCCTACTCTCGTGGTGGGATATTCATCTGTCGACCAAAACATCAATTATCTTATTTACGCTTATCGGTGGTGCTGTTGTTTGTATTGGTACGCACTCTGTCGATTTTATTAACCGCCTACTATTTACAGCTAAAATTATCTTTTTAGTCATTATGTTGGCTGTTATGTTACCCCACGTTGAAACCGTCAACTTAGGCAGTATGCCTGCTGAAAAAGGGCTACTGCTGGCGGCAGTGCCAGTCATCTTCACCTCATTTGGTTTCCATGGTAGCGTGCCTAGCCTTGTGAATTACATGAATGGCGATGTGCGTAAACTTCGTATCATTTTCATTACAGGGAGTGCGATCCCTTTAGTTGCCTATATCTTGTGGCAGATAGCCACTTTAGGGTCGATCCCTTCTAACACATTTTTAGGGATTTTGGCGCAAAAGTCTGGCCTAGATGGCTTACTCACCGCCATTCGTGATGTCGTTACGGCTCCACGCGTTAATATTGCCGTTAATCTGTTTATGGATTTAGCGCTAGCCACATCGTTTTTAGGGGTTGCTCTTGGTTTATTCGATTACCTTGCTGATTTATTTAAACGGAATGATAGCCTCATTGGGCGTATTCAGACAGGCTTATTAACTTTTTTACCTCCGTTATTAGCAGCGTTATTTTTTAGTAGTTTCGTACAGGCGTTAACTTATGCAGCGGTTGCATTGTCTGTATTAGCCCTGATCATCCCCGCATTATTGACAATGCAAGTTAGAGCCGTTGAAAAACCTATCGATAAGCAAGCTCATTACCGAGTTAAAGGCGGCTCTACTCTACTCCGTCTGGTTTTATTATGCGGTTTTGCAGTGATCATTATTCAATTTGCTATCGTTGCGGGCTACCTACCTAATGTAGGCTAAATTTAGCGTCAAAAACAAAGCTCGTACCGTTCACTAAACGGAAAAGCCCCCCAATAGCAACCAACTATTGGGGGGCTTTTGATATCCGATTTTATAGCGTCACTCCAAACTGTACGGGTTCCGCTATATTACAACCAGTAATTAGAAGCTTAGACCTGCTCCCACATACCAACCGTCAGCAATTTTGTTGCTTGGGTTGTCATGCGTACCTTTAATATCGATGACACGGTAGCCTGCATCAACTGAAAGCGGTTTAAATACAGTATAGCGTGCGCCGACTTTTGCTTCGGTATAAGATTGACTTCCCGATGTTAATGATGCCGGAGCACCATAAGCTTCACCATAAATATTCAAAGAAGGCATCACTTGCCATCCAAGACCGGCTCCACCTGCTAGCGCCATGCCATCTTTATTGTCTTCAGGTGATAAATATAAGGCTTTACCACCAACATAGGCTGAAAATGGACCTAGAGGCAAACCAAAGGTTGCGCCTAAGCTACCCATTTGACCATCATGATCACTACGCGCCCATGAGCCATCAAATGCAAGGCCTGCGCCTTTAGTACCAATGCCTGCATTGAGTTCAGTATAATGCTTACCCACATTCGCATTAACAGAAACAGCTTGTGCAGCCCCGACGAACATCATTGATGATGCTGCCGCTGCAACGAGAAATAATCCTTTACGCATATCATTGCCCCATTAATAGAAGTTATTTAGTCATACTACAATATATAAATCCAATTCTCAGTAGTTATTACTGTTTTTTACTTTTCAGTCATTAAAACAACACCATTCACAACGACGCTGAGTATTCCTATTGATTTTTAATCAGTTATCACAGTAATTGGTACTATGTATTAGTTATACTTTAACTAATCAACTATAATCCAATGATAATAAGGCATTATGCATGGAAAGCATTATATTTCGAACGAAATAAATGCATTTTTTAGTTTTATTGTCTATAACTTACTGGAGTATTGTGATGAAAAAGAAAGGTCTCACGACTGCATCTGGCGCACCTGTTGTTGATAATAATAATGTGATGACGGCAGGCCCTCGCGGCCCTATGCTATTACAGGATGTTTGGTTTTTAGAAAAATTAGCCCATTTTGACCGTGAAGTTATTCCTGAGCGCCGTATGCATGCTAAAGGTTCAGGCGCATTCGGTACTTTTACTGTTACACATGATATTACCCGTTATACCCGTGCAAATATCTTTTCTGCTGTCGGTAAACAAACGGATATGTTCGCACGCTTTTCAACAGTTGCCGGTGAACGTGGTGCGGCAGACGCTGAGCGTGACATCCGTGGTTTTGCATTAAAATTTTACACAGAAGAAGGTAACTGGGATCTGGTTGGTAATAACACCCCTGTGTTCTATCTGCGTGACCCGCTGAAATTTCCGGATTTGAACCACGTGGTTAAACGCTGCCCATACAGTAATATGCGTTCAATGGCTTATAAATGGGATTTCTTCTCTCATTTACCAGAATCACTTCATCAATTGACCATTGACGTGAGTGACCGAGGTATACCTCGTAGCTACCGTCATATGCACGGTTTTGGTAGCCATACTTATAGCTTTATCAATGATAAAAATGAACGTTTCTGGGTTAAATTCCACTTCCGTAGTCAGCAAGGCATTGAGAACTTGATGGATGATGAAGCAGAAGCGATCATCGGTAAAGATCGTGAAAGTTCTCAGCGTGACCTGTTTGATGCCATCAATAAAGGTGACTACCCACGCTGGAAGCTACAAATTCAAGTGATGCCAGAAGCCGAAGCGTCAAAAGTGCCTTATAATCCCTTTGATCTGACTAAAGTATGGCCTCACAAAGACTATCCATTAATTGATGTCGGTTACTTTGAATTAAATCGTAACCCTGCTAACTATTTCTCCGATGTTGAGCAAGCTGCCTTTAACCCAGCAAATATTGTTCCAGGTATCGGTTTCTCTCCGGATAAAATGTTGCAAGGTCGTTTGTTCTCGTATGGCGACACTCAGCGTTATCGTTTAGGTGTTAACCACTACCAGATCCCTGTTAACGCACCACGTTGCCCATTCCATAACTATCATCGTGATGGTGCAATGCGTGTTGATGGTAACAGTGGTAATGGTGTGACCTATGAACCAAACAGTGCAGGTATGTTCCAAGAGCAGCCTAATTTCAGTGAACCACCATTGACGCTTGAAGGTGCAGCTGATCATTGGAACCATCGCGAAGATGAAGACTATTTCAGCCAGCCGCGTGCATTATATGAACTGCTTGATGATGCAGAGCATCAACGCATGTTCAAACGTCTTGCAGGAGAGTTGATTGAGGCTTCTGAAGAGACACAAAAACGCCAAATTGACCTGTTCAAAAAAGTTCACCCTGAATATGGTGCAGGCGTAGAAAAAGCGTTAAATGCCCTTAAATAATCACGCTTAGTTAAACGTCAGGCTCTTATCTTGAGCCTGATGTTTATTATGAGCCATGCCGGAAATTAGTGATTAGTTTACACTATTGACGAAACAAGCCCATCTAACTCTGACGATGCTTTATCACCCCTGTTTTCATCAAAAATAGATAAACTACAGTCCTGAATTCTCTTTTGACTGAATAAGGTCGGGTTGCTGTAACACCCAATTTTTCACTTGCTGGCGCGATACCTTAATACCGCTTCCTTTTAAGCTATTCTCTAATAGAAAAAAATGAGCAGGATATTGAAAAGGCGCTAGTTTGCCTTTTAGCCAACCTTGAATGGTGTCTAATTCACATTTATCGCTGAACTCAATCACGGCAACAGGCCTTTGACCAAACTCCACATCATCAATTGGAATAATAAAGCTTTGACTCACCGCTGGATGGTTATTAATCACCGCTTCAATATCTTCCGGTTGAACACACTCTCCACCACTAATAAATAAGTTATCCAGCCGCCCGATCACATGATACTCATCGTCGATATATACGCCTCTATCATTGGTTTTGAACCAACCTTCGGTGGTTTTTAATGGCATCATTTTTCCATCAAACCAATATCCCATCGCTTGGCTCTGTGAACGGACCTGAATTTCTCCCTCGACTAAGCGCAACTGTTTCCCTTTAAGTGGAAGGCCAACCCCTTTCTTACCATCTGCACGTTTTGCACAGACGGTCGAAGCCATTTCTGTCATACCATAACCACTCCAGCAATCAATGCCTCTATGTGAGGCAAGATCAGTCAATGCAGTCGGGATCGTCGCGCCACCAAGTAAAACCTGTTTTAAAGATAGTGATAATGTTTCCGTTTGATTGAGTAACCGCCACAATTGTGTCGGAACCAAAGACGCATGGGTAACCGTTTGTAATGCTTCGATAAGCGGTGTTGAGCGTATTGCTAGTTGCGCTCCGCGCAGCAACCAACGCCATAAAATACCTTGCCCTGAAACATGAAATAACGGTAAAGAAAGCAGCCAGCAATCATGCTGTTGGTAATCCATCGCCTGTAACACACCATTTGCACTATCGAGGTGAGCAAGCACATTATGCACTGCCGCCTTTGGTAACCCCGTAGAGCCAGATGTTAAGATCAAAGTGGCGGGTTGGGTCTTCGCATGAGAAAAGTGAGGCAGATGGTGTTCCCACTCATGCGCCGTTACCGCTCGCTCTGACACGGCTAAAATTGGGTAAGTAAACTTAGCCAGTAAACCATCATCAAAATCGATAGCAAAATCAATATTCAGATGTGGTAACAGTTCTGCCAGTAAAGACTCAGGTAAACGAGGGTTAAGAGGCAAAACTTTCGCCCCACAATACAATGTTGCAAGTTGGCTCAATAACAGTTCTACACTATTTTTACCGCGCAACACTACGGTTTGTCCGTCACGTAAACCCTGTTGAGTAAAGTGATAAGCGAGCCTCATCACTCGTTGATTCAGTTGTTCCCATGTCAATGGCTCAATATCGGTAATTAATGCCACTGCTTCAGGTCGATGACTGGCCCAATGTTGCCAAGGCCAGTCTTGGAAAAATACTAACTCTGCCATTCGATAGTCAATTCATCTAATTGCTTCACTGGAAGTGAACTATTTGGCCACGTGCGTATCAGTTGAGACTGGATCAAATCTAATGTGTCCAACCCCGGTAGCGTATTAGGCGTTAATGCATTAGCAATGCGCGCTAACTGAGTCAAACCAAAACTACTTTCAATCGATGAGCTGATCACCGCTTGCAGACCGTGATGATGAGCCTCTGTGACTAATTGGCGGCAATAAGCAAGGCTACCAGTTAACATCGGCTTGATCACAATCGCCGCAACTCCCGGTTGAGGCTCCACCCTAAAACCAGCCTCACGCACACTTTCATCCCATGCAATGGCAATGCCAGTATCTGCGGCATATTGCAGTGATTCTTCCCGTGTTTTACAAGGCTCTTCAAGGAAGTCAATACGATCGCGATAAGCAGGGTTAACATATTTCGCAAAGCCATCTGCTTTTGCACGCGTCCAGCTACGATTAGCATCAAGACGTAATTTTAGGTCAGGCACCGCTTCCAGTAATAGGTTCGCCACCATGCCATCACGTACCGCCTCATACAAGCCGACTTTGACCTTAGCGATTTTTTCGCCTTCCATTGCACTTAGACGCAAAATCAAGTCATCAGGATCACCACTACACAATGGTGCTTTGCGGTAGTCGGCTTGCTCAGGAAGTTCCCCCGATAATTCGGCCAATGCACAACTACAACCAAAAGCTACCGACGGTAACAGGCTTTCCGCTAGTGGCTTACCACTTACCCACTCGGCAAGCCGATGTTTGGCTTCTTCTGTTGCCTCCGCCAGCGTTTCTTGGCTAAATTCGGGGAGCGGTGATATTTCCCCCCACCCTTCATTATTCCCTTCTTGTAAGCGAACCAACAACCCATCGCGAGTTTTCAGGCGTTGGTAGCGCAGGATAACGCCTGCCTCCATCGGCAGGCTAAACGCGTAAAGTGTTGCCTTACGCATTATGGATTACGCTTATATTTAGAGAAATCTGGCGCACGTTTTTCATTAAACGCATTGCGTCCTTCTTGACCTTCTTCTGTCATATAGAACAGCATAGTTGCATTGCCAGCCAACTCTTGTAGGCCTGCCTGACCGTCACAATCTGCATTGAGTGCCGCTTTCAAACAACGTAGTGCCATTGGGCTATTTTCAAGCATTTCACGACACCAGCGTACGGTCTCTTTTTCAAGAGAGGCATATGGTACAACCGTATTCACTAAGCCCATTTCCAATGCTTCTTGAGCGTTATACTGGCGGCACAGGAACCAAATTTCACGCGCTTTTTTCTGACCAACAATGCGTGCCATATAGGATGCACCCCAGCCACCATCAAAAGAGCCTACTTTAGGACCTGTTTGACCAAAAATCGCGTTATCCGCGGCAATCGTTAGGTCACACATCATATGTAATACGTGCCCACCCCCAATAGCAAAGCCAGCCACCATCGCCACAACAGGTTTTGGACAAGTACGAATTTGGCGTTGGAAATCTAGGACGTTGAGATGGTGAGTACCACTTTCATCACGATACCCGCCGTAATCCCCACGAATTTTTTGGTCTCCCCCTGCACAGAATGCTTTTTCGCCTTCACCCGTCAAGATAATAGTACCGATTTTATCGTCATAACGCGCATCAGCTAACGCTTGGATCATCTCTTTTACGGTCTGTGGTCGAAATGCGTTACGCACCTGTGGACGGTTAATCGTAATCTTTGCAATCCCTTCTGACGACTTGTGATAGAGAATGTCGTCAAACCCTTCTGAGCAATCTTGCCATTCGATTGGGGCATAGAGTTTTTCTTCGCTAGGATAAATCATTATCAAGTTCCTTTAACCACAGTGTGATAAAAAATGATGAAGTGCAGTGGCATAGCCATACGGATTTTCCCGATGAGCATTATGCCCTGCATTATTAATTAGCGTAATCGGCAAAGCATATTGTTGCGAAACGCTTCGAAATTTTTGATCTTGTTCACCACAAAAGTAGCGAAATGGCATCGTAAGCTGATACAGTTTGTCCACCAAAAAAGGCTGTTTAGACAAAGAGGTACTTTCTAACATATCAGCGACAGCTAAGGGGTTATTGTGCTGTCTTAACAAGATTAATTGTTGGCGTTGGCTCGCAGTTAAATGTGCAAATACGGGTTGTTGATACCAATCATTTAACACTTGGCAAATCGGCTCGTGGCGAAAACGTTGCGCCCAATGGTGGTCGTTGGTGTAACGAGACTCCCGCTCCGATGAGCTATTTAGCCCAACATTTCCTCCTTCAATTACCAACCCACTTAAACCTGCTGGTTGGCGATAACAAGCCGTATGCATAGCAAGGCGTGCACCCAACGAATATCCAATAAGGTAATAATGTTGAATACCATGATGTTGTAAAAGTTGAACCAACTGCTCATCAAAATCAGCAAAACTTTGGCAGCTTATAGACTGAGATAATCCATGACCGGGCAAATCAACACGCAATGACGGGAAGTTAGGGCACAGTTCCACCATCGGCAGCCATTCATCGGCGCTACCGAGCAGCCCGTGTAACCACACTAACCAAGGCCCCGAATGATGTTCATTGTGTCGATAAGCCGCTAACATCAGAAACTGCCTACCTCATCAAGTAACTGTTTTAAAGTTCGCGCACCTTCGTCACTCTCGGTGTTTAATTCAATCAACAATGTCCCTTGTTGGTTATACCAAAATTGTTCAACCGTGGTTTTTAGAGAGAGCCAATCTTTAGGTGCTGCGTACTGCAAGCCAAACATCAGTGCCGCATGCTGAAAGTGAATATTTTGTGGCATACAATAATATTGCTGCCTTGCCGCTTCAGGCGTAGGTAGCATAGAAAATATCTGCCCACCGTTATTATTCACCACAATTAAAATCGTTGGCGCTGAAGGCGCTCGCAATAAAGCGAGGCTATTGAGGTCATACAGTGCCGAAAGGTCACCAACAATCCCCAAGGTCGGCTTGGTGGTTGCCCGCTGGACACCAGACATTGTTGAAATTAGACCATCGATACCACTGGCTCCCCGATTACTATAAACCGGATAACCCACGGGTAATTGCGCCAAAGCATCAATTAGCCGAACAATTAAACTATTACCCACAAATAACTGCCCTTTTGGCGGCAGTAACGCTGGTAATTGATGCGCAATCGCGGCTTCAGAAAAGTGATTGCGTAACTTTGTACTCACATGCCGTTGTGTCTGCTCAGCCAACGAGTAAAGATCTTCACACCAAGCCCCTCTTGGTTGAGCGGGATGAGCATCAAGCCACCCTTTAATTGAGCATGTTAATTTACGTCCGTAGTGATGAGCGGGGTCAAGGCGTTCTGGGATCGTATCAATGATCCAGTATTCTTGTGGATGGCACTGCGCTTGCCATTGAAGTAGGCGTTTTCCTGTTAAGCTCGAGCCGAATTGTACCACCAGTTCAGCTTCATTAAGTCGCGCTTTGGCCTGTGGATGAGCTAACCATAAATCTGCACAAGGATAAGGTTGCCCTGTTTGTGACAACACATCGCTAATTAACGGCCAGCCAAGTTCCTTCGCCCAGTTTGCAACACGCTCACCATCTTGACTATTCATACGACCCGCAATAACAACCCCTTTTTTCTGACGCCAAAAATACCAGTCAGAAATATGGGCAACGGTGTTGGTTAAAGGCTCGCTTAACCAAGGTAAATTAGAATGCCACCAATCGCCAAGTTGTTGCTGCCATTCATAATCTCCTTCCGTTTCACCATACAGCGGCTCAGCAAATGGGCAGTTAATATGGAAAGCGCCGTGGTGTAGTTGATTCATCCCATTATCAATGGCACTGACTAACCATTTCGCCGAAATATCACGCGTTGGTCGGGGTAACATCAAACTTTGTGATGGGTGTGACGCAAAGATATGTGTTTGGCGAATAGCCTGATTCGCGCCACAATCGATAAGCTCCGGCGGTCTATCTGCCGTCAAAAAAATGACTTTTTCGCCAGTCAGTCCGGCTTCAATTAGGGCAGGATAGAGGTTAGCCACTGCGGTTCCTGAAGTGACGATCACGCCGACAGGCTCAAGGCTTGCTTTTGCTAAACCTAAAGCTAGATGCCCCAAGCCTCTTTCATCAAAATGAGTATGGCAGTGAAGCTTATTGTTATTCGCTGCTGCTAACGTCAAAGGTGTAGAGCGAGAACCAGGCGCAATACAAATATGTTTCATACCGTGGCGGGTGAGTGCTTCGATAATAATCTCAGCCCAACGCATATTAAAAACAGAATTCGACATAATGAGCTCAATAAGTTGTTTATTATCAGTAAGTGTAATGCGCTTGATATAAATTTCTTGATCTTAGAACAATTTTTAGTGAACTAATTGAAACCAAAAGAAAAATAACCATATTATATTTATGGTTTTTCAGGGGGTTCAAGTAGAGATTTAAGCCCCGCAGCTTTATTTTCAATTTCAATCCATTCTTGCTCCGGATCAGAATCACTGACAATCCCAGCCCCCGAGAACAATGACAACCGCTGATGTTCAATTTGAGCACAGCGTAAGGACACGGCGAACTCACTTTTATTTAAGCTAACGAAACCTCCCGTTCCAGCGTACCAGCGGCGCGAGAAAGGCTCATGTTCCGTTAAAAATTGACGAGCAACCGTTCTCGGCAACCCACATACCGCAGCAGTAGGTTGTAAACGCTGTAAACATTCACTGTCTGAAGGTGACACTAAAGTTGCGGCAATCGAACGATAGAGGTGTTGGATCTTGCGTAGGCGAATCACTTTCGCGGGTGAAACATCAATACCCGTTACAATACCTTGTAACTGCTGGCAAATATCGTCCACGACCACTAAGTTTTCGTGTTGGTTCTTACTGTCTTCCATCAACCATTTTGCTTTTTCAGCAGCAATCGCGTCATCAGGATGATTCGCGACTGTACCTGCAAGTGCCTCCGAATTGAGTTGTGTACCTTGTCGTAGATACAAACGCTCCGGTGTTGAGGACAGAAAACCTGTTTCTTGGCTTAATGCCATCATAAAATGGTAGCATTGAAAATTAACTCGTTGGCTTGCCGCTAAAAATTCCGCCACAGAAACGGGTTGTGACAACGTCAATTTCGTTTCACGCGCCATCACAACTTTTTCCATCTCCCCCACTCTCATTTTCGTGATAGCTTTATTTAATAGGTGGCACCACTGCGCCTTTTCAGGGAAATGTTCATGACCGATAATTTGTGTATTTAAAGGTGGCAATGTTGCCGCTGGCTTGAGCTGCTTTAAAAATGCGATTGCGGCTAAACGGTCATCTTCACCTTTGATATTAAGATAGACTGATATTGATGAACGAACGCGAAAAATTTCTAAACGCGGTAAAAAGTAAAACGTTGCCTGTTGTTTATCGGCCAATGAAATTCCTTCACCAACCGCGTTCCAACCATTTAAGCCCCATAAACGCATATCGGGATACTGGGCATGTAAAGACAAAAACTGTTCGGCCTCAGTGATTGCGTTAAATTCATATACGGTTCCCAGAGCGCTACACTCATCCGTTCCCGTGCGCTGATACCAATAGAACTGCGGATAACAGGATTGAGCCGATAGCCAAGCTAACCCAGGAAATGTAGAGTGACCATCCAATTGCCAATGTAGACGTATGAATTCTTGATTGCCCAATGCCAATGTTGACAGTTGATGAAGAATTTCAGTTATTAAATTATCTATTTTTTTATATACCACTTTAGATCCCTACTGCCACACTCAACAAAGACTATCGATAATTATATAGTGCAATATAATTTATTAATACATTGATTATTTCTGACAATAGGTGTTACGCCTCGTAAAATCAAATATGTATTAGTAATTTTTTATTACATCACCAATAAATCACTACGCATCTTATTGTATAGATTAAAAAATTTAACTTTAATTATTTACTTGACTTATATCAATCTTTATCTTCAAGATCACACAAAAACACCATTTTGTTTTTTTACTTGATGGTTATTTGTTAATCATATTTGTACAAAGTAAAATAATCATCATCGGGTAACAATACGGTAAGTATTCAAATACGTCACATCACACTAAAAAAACATTAATTATAATTACGATATTAAAAAATAAAAAAATGATATGACAAAAACAATGCTCGCAGAGTTAATATTTATTATTCACTCTCTTAACGCGTCAAAGAGTGACATAATATTTTTATCTTAGAACATTTAATATAACTTCCTGCACTTTTATGATTAGACATTTCAACATTTAATCATAATGAATTTATTATCGATTATATTAGGTCGTCAATTTATAATATATATTTTCATATTTTAGTATCTACTTTTAGGCGTTCCTTAAAGTAATTTATTCTTAACTATACGGGGTAAATGCAAATCTAATGTTTTATCATGGGTGATAAATTGCTTAGAGATAATACTATTTTTAGCTCTATCATTTTTATCGCATCACTCATATTTGTGATTTTCTGTTGTCTACCTTTTATTTCAACCACAATACTTAATTGGAAATGAACCATTATGAGTGAAATAACTTATGACAAAATAATTGAAAAAGAGAATATAGGAGCAGCAACTCTTGCATTATTAACCAACCAAGACCCTCACTCTGCTCGCCCCGCCGGCATTTTTACTCACCAAGATTTAGTGAATATTCATCGATATACCCATTTTGCCCTTTCATTACCAACATCAACATTAGAAATCCATTCATGGCTAAAAATTAATGAATCAACTGATTTACCCATAAAAATTAGCGCACTGACTGAGGTTATTCAATTAATTCACACCCATGCCAGCGGTTGGGATGGTGTCGAACAAGAAGTTAAACAACAATCTATTAATTTATCACTGATTAGTCGAAATATTGTTCAGACTGGAAATCAAATCATTGAATACATTAATGATATGCCTATTATACAGCAAATAGCCAATAGCATTGACGACTTGTCAGCCGAGGCGCTAGATGGGCTTACTTACCAAAATGATGACCAGCAAATTGCCACAGAATTATTAAGCATACTGAATCTCATCCAAGATGATATTAAAATGCAAGCCAATAAAACTTCTAGGATTAAAAATACTATTTCTGACTTTCGAGCACATATTATTGGAGGTGCTTTATCTAATAATCAACATGTTGATTCTTTATTATTTAAAGTTAAGTCAATTTATTTGCAATTAGATTCTATTGATGATATTAATTCTGAATCACATCTTTTTGAGAAAGTCACTTTACTCAAAAAAGAGGTATTAACACTCGAAAAAGAATATGACCATTTTGTTAAGTTAAGCTTTACAGGCCTTGCTGGTGGTTTAATTGGATTACTGATTACAGGAGGGATATTCGGCAGCAAAGCTGAAAAAGTCCGCCATCGAAAAAACGCATTACTTAAAGAAATTGTTGAAATCAATAACAAACTCAATAAAGATCGCTTTATTAAAAAAGTTATTTTTGATATTCAAGTACATTTACAGAAGATTGAAGGCTATTTTAAAGATGCAAGATTAGCAGTTGACCATTTAGACTATATGTGGCTTGTTATTTTGACCGAAATTAAGCAGTCAATAGAAACTTTTGCGCGTATTGATAATGCTGCCAACCTTTTAAAGTTTATTGCTCGTTTCAAAAAAATTATCACCGCATGGGCGTCTGTGCAAACTTACTCAGAACAACTCATTGAACTATTTGATATTAAAATGACACATTACTCTCATGCTTAATAAAGGTAATACTATGCACCAAACCGTAAATTTCCCAGTTTTATCTGCTATTGAGTTTTATCAGGTAAGAATGCTCATTAATAAAATTAATAATTTTAATCATAACATTCTAAGTTACGATCCGAGCATTTTTAATCGAATAAAACGGATTGCTACTCAGGCAGAAAGTCTCAATGAGCAAATCAGAAACTCATTGCCAATAATGAAATTAAAAACTCGTTATATCATTGATAGTACGATTAGTGAGCGATTTTCAAGTCAGGATGTTGATGACTTAAAGGGAGGTCAACAGGATTTAGAGTTAACAGAATTTATCGATGACTTTACTGAGCTTAAAAATGAGCTAGAGAAGCTAACGGCACCTTTACGTACCACAAGCGATTATCTATTGGCATTACAATTAGAAGAAGCAAACCACCTTAAAAGTGAGAGCTATCGTAACCTACAAAATCGCCTTTTATTACTGGCTAACAATAATCAAAAGACATTGGATGAGTTTAACCAAGAGTTAATTGCTATTGTTAAAGCTGAAGAAGTTATCTTAAATTACAAGCTAGCGGATTTATTTGATCATGTTTTTCCTGATATATCGCTCATTGAATCATTAAATATCCCTCCTTCTAAAAAAGATCTGCTAAAAATTGCGATTGCCTGTGCCAAGCGCTTACTCACTATCCTTGACAATGGCTTAGATTTTATAAAATTGGTCAATGTTTGACTCTATTTGGTCGATCAAATCGCTGTTTTAAATGAGAAAGACCAGCAGTTTAAAAAGCGCATTGATAAGCTGACACACCTACTTATGCTCACTAAAGATATTTCAAAAATAGATGAGCAACGACAAGATGTGGCTGCCCATTTTCAGCAGTTACAATCTTATTTAACGCAATGGATTGACTATATGCAGACATGTTTAGACGAGCAGACGTTTAATATCCATAATGCCATCAAATCTTGTGAAGCCTTTATGGACTTTATTAATGAAGCCGAATATCAATATCAGCGCCAATTAGCTGATTAAAAAAAACGGCTACTGAAAAGTAGCCGTTTATTTTTACTGTGATGGCGGTGAAGATTAAAGCGGGCTCACAGCCAATACCATATAGGAGAGATTGATAAGCGGTTGCGGCCATACCCCTAGCAGGATCACGATAATTGCACAGATAGCAGCAACAACTGTCCCGAAAGTGGCTTTTTCTGGCCCAGTATAACGATCTGCATGTTCTGCATCACGGCTATACAAGCTTGCCATAAAGCGTAGATAGTAGAATAGACCAATCGCACTACCTAAGACCACGGCACCAGTTAACCACCATAGCTCTGCCTTCACTGCGGAAATAATCACATAGAATTTACCAATAAACCCTAATGTAATCGGTATACCAGCCAGAGAAAGCATCATCACGGTAAGCACTGTCGCAAGTACAGGCTTATGCCAGAACAGCCCGCGAAATGCACTCAAGTCATCTTGGTCATCGCCACGATATGGGCTAGAAATAATGCTGATCACACCAAAGGCGCCCAAACTTGCAAACAGATAGCCGACTAAATAGATAGCGACAGTGACTTGGGAATCTGTTGGGGCGGCGCGTAATGCAACTAAGGCAACCAGCAGGTATCCCATGTGAGAAATGGACGAATAACCAAGTAGGCGTTTGGCACTTTTCTGAGTGATAGCCATCAGGTTACCAAACAGAATCGAAGCAATAGCGATGACGCTAACAACAATCGCCAATGTATTACTTTGAGCAGCAGGCGCTTCCATAAAGATACGCATTAATACTGCAAAGATACCAATTTTACTTCCCGTTGCTAAGAACGCGGATACCGGAGCTGGAGCACCTTGGTAAACGTCTGGAGTCCATAATTGGAATGGGAACAGTGATAATTTAAAACCGAAGCCTACAATCAACATTCCCAAGCCAATCAACACCAATGGCGCATGGATTTGGCTATCAGAAAGACTCTGACCCACAGCCGCAAAGCTTAAGCTGCCTGATTCTGCATACAGTAAGGCGATACCAAAGAGCAAGAAAGAAGAGGCAGCGGCAGATAACAGCATGTATTTGATACCTGCTTCCAGCGAACGTTTACGTTCAAAGGTGTAAGCCACAAGACCGAACAAGGGTAAAGAGATCAATTCAATACCAATGAACATGGATGCCATGTGGTTAGCCATTGAAAGTAAGACGCCCCCTGTTACCGCAATCGCCAGTAACAGATGGAATTCTTCTTTATTATCATTAAAGCCTTCCAACCAATGGAAAGCAAAAATGCTGGTTGCCATACCCGCAATCAGGACCAATGCGCTGTAGAACATCGCATAGCCGTCAACACGAATAAGCGGAGTGACTTCTATTGGCAGACCCTCTGCAATAAAGAACAGAGATAGCAGCGCAACGGCGAAGCCGAATACTGTCAGTGTGGCACTTGTTAGGTGATCGCGTCGCCACGCAATGGACAGCATCACAACCACCGCCGTCAATCCGACGATCAATAGCGGGAGTATTGCGATCAATTGTTGAAGTGTTATTGTCATGGCGAATTACGGCCTTAATGTTGTAAGTGAAGCAGTGTACAAGTTATGTAATGTTTCCATCGCACCCTCTGAAGTATCCAAAATTGGTTGTGGATAGAAGCCAATAATAACCAGTAAAACAGCCAGAGCCAGCAGCACACCAAATTCACGTGCTGTTAACCCTTTCATTTCGCTCTCGGATTTTGGTGTACCGTAGTAGGTTTGTTGCATCATCCACAATGAGTAGACAGATGCGAACACCACACCAAAGACCATGATGCAAGTCACCAGCGTAAATTGGCTGAATGTACCAAACAGGATCATGAATTCACCGATAAAGTTACCTGTGCCCGGCATACCTAAAGTTGCAGCGGCAAAGAACAGTGATAAACCCGGTAACCATTTAATACGTTTCCATAATCCACCCATCATGCGCATATCACGGGTTTGTGTACGCTCATACAACTGCCCGCTGATGATAATTAATGCTGCACCTGACAAGCCATTTGTGATCATTTGGATCACTGCACCTTGGTATGCAAGAACAGAGCTAGCGTAGATTGCCACCGTCACAAATCCCATGTGAGACAAGCTACTGTATGCAGCAAGACGCTTAATGTCTGTTTGTTTAAATGCAAGCCATGCACCGTAGAAAATGCTGATCACACCAAGTGTCATCGCAATAGGTGTAAACTCGATCGATGCTTCAGGGAACAGAGGTAGTGTAAAACGCAACAGGCCGTAAGCCGCTGTTTTCAACATGATACCTGAGATATCCACAGAGCCTGCTGTTGGCGATTGCTCTTGGGTATCCGCCATCCAACCGTGGAATGGCACTAATGGCATCTTAACCGCAAAGGCAATAAAGAAGCCTAACATTAGCATAAAGCCAACGGTGCTAGACATCTGAGTACCAAGCAACTCATTGTAGTTAAATGTCCACACAGAGGTGTCGCCGAAGTGGACTAATGCTAATCCAACAATCGACACCAACATAATCAAGCCACTCGCTTGTGTGTAGATAAAGAACTTAGTGGCAGCGTTAATATGCTGTCTGTTTTCTGCTCCTTTGTGCCCCCAGTTAGCAATCAGGAAGTACATTGGGATTAACATCATTTCCCAGAAGAAGAAGAACAAGAACAGGTCAACCGCCGTAAAAATCCCCATCACACCTGCAATAATCCACAGCAGGTTAAAGTGATAAGCACCTTGGTTGGCTTGGTTTTCACTCCACGAACTGAGGACTGAGAAAGCCCCCATGATCGCGGTTAGTACCACCATTAACAGTGATAAGCCATCAATCGCCAGATGGAAATTAATACCCAGCATTGGGATCCACGGCATTGAATATTCCACTTGCCATTGTGGAACACCTTGTGGATTTACCAGAGAGTAATCTCCCTGTAGCCATAACAAGATTGATAATATTAATGTTATTCCCATTGAAGCCAGCGCAACCCAACGTGGTGCGCGGTGGCTAAACCGGTCAGCCTGCCAGCTTAGCAGGCCACCGATGAAGGGAATGAGTATTAGCCAGGGTAATAGCATGGCGCAATGTGTCCCTTAATTAAACCAAAAGCAGCAGAGCAAGAATCAGCACTGCACCCAGCCCCAATGAGGCAACATACCAACGGACCTGACCGTTCTCACTAATTGCCAACCCTTTGTTTGCCCAACGAGACAAGCAGGCAGGTAGGTTCATCAATGAGTTCACAGGATCGCTTTCCAGTAGCCATGCAACACCCTTGAAAGGTTTTACAAAGACAACGTCATACAGCCAGTCGAATCCCCACGCATGATACCACCATGTTGAGAAGAAACGGCCTGGTGCACTTTTCGCGATAACTGTGGCGATAGAGCGTCTGTACAGATAAATGAATGCCACAATCAACAGTCCGATAACAGCAAGGCTACCTGAAAGCATCTCCAACTGTAGCTTACCAGCTTCATGCTCCAGTGGATTAACAGGGAATACGCCTTCTAACGGCTGGTGAATCTGCGCACCAATAAATGTCGCTAAAATTGCCAAAATGCCCAATGGTATGGAGTGAGTAAATCCTTTGACCTTGTGCGCTTTAATTTTCGCTTCGCCATGGAAGGCGATGAAAATCATACGGAAAGTATACATTGCTGTCAGTAGTGCACCGATGAGGCCAGCCCATAAGAGAACCGTTTGGCCATCCACTTCTGCACCCCACAAAATAGCGTCTTTACTGTAGAAACCGGCCGTGAATAGAGGTAGTGCAGCCAGTGCACTTCCGCCGATTAACATCACCGTATAGACGTATGGAATTTGCTTACGCAATCCACCCATTTTGAAAATATTTTGTTCGTGATGACAAGCAATGATCACCGAACCTGCTGACAAGAACAACAGCGCTTTAAAGAAGGCGTGCGTCATCAGGTGGAAAATAGCTGCATCCCACGCCTGAACACCTAGAGCCAAGAACATATAACCAATTTGGCTCATGGTTGAGTAGGCCAATACACGTTTGATATCGGTTTGAACCAATGCTGCACAGCCAGCTAACAACAGGGTGACACCGCCCACAATGCCGACCAGATGTAAGATTTCTGGTGCCATCAAGAACAATGCATGGGTACGAGCAACAAGATAAACACCCGCGGTTACCATGGTTGCTGCGTGGATCAGAGCAGAGACCGGAGTTGGACCCGCCATCGCATCGGCTAGCCATGTCTGGAGTGGTAATTGAGCAGATTTACCTACCGCACCACCTAAGATCATTAAGGTTGCCCATGTGATTGCACTGCCACCTTCTGCCATTTTTTGTGGTGCCATTACAGCCATTTCGCTGAAGTTCAAAGTACCGAGTTCATTCCACAGAATAAACATACCGATAGCTAAGAACACGTCACCAACACGCGTAATGAAGAAGGCTTTCATTGCCGCTTTGCCGTTATCTGGATTGGTGTAGTAGAAACCGATCAACAGGTAACTGCACAGCCCTACCCCTTCCCAACCGAGATACATCAGCATCATGTTATCGGCGAGTACTAAAACCACCATGCTCGCGATGAACAAGTTAGTGTAAGTAAAGAAGCGTGAATACCCTTCCTCACCACGCATATACCAAGAAGCATAAACGTGGATCAGGAAGCCAACGCCCGTTACAACACCTAACATCGTCAGTGAGAAGCCATCAAGGCGAATCGTAAACGGGATATTGAAATCTCCCACTGACATCCAAGTCCAAAGCAGATCGGTGTACGGAGGATATGCACCATTTGCAAGTACAGGTTGTTCTAAAAACTCAATACCTGCATACAATGCAACAACCGCTGCAAGGCCGACGACTCCAGCCCCAATAATAGCTGAAACATTTTCTGACCAACGACCGCGGGAAAATGCTAATAGCACTGACCCCAGAAGCGGAAACAGAATTGTTAAATAGAGTAAATTCATCCGCGCATCTCACTGACTTTATCAATATTCAGGTTCTGACGATGACGATGGAGTTGCAGTAACAACGCCAATCCAATACTCGCCTCCGCTGCAGCCAGTGCAATTGCCAGAATGTACATTATCTGGCCGTCTGGTTGCCCCCAAAAACTCCCAGCGACCACAAAAGCGAGCGCTGTTGAGTTAATCATGATTTCCAGTCCGATCAGCATGAAAAGCAAGTTGCGGCGGATAACAAGGCAGCTTAGCCCCATCACAAACAAAATAGCCGCTAAAATCAGACCATGTTGAAGAGGTATCATTATTGTTCCTCCGCTTTCGCTTTCGCATTGCTAACAAGATCAGCACTGTTTTCAGTACGGTCACGACCTACGTGGAACGCAACTACTAAGCCTGCTAGCAGTAACAATGATGCCAATTCAACCGCTAGGACATAAGGTCCAAACAAGCTAATTGCCACCTCTTTCGCACTAATCACCGTGCCAGTAATACCGTCTTGGTATGACAGGCTGGTAATGCCGTAAACCAGAAGTGCCAGCAATACCGCAGATAACAGTGCCGGCCCAATCCAGTTTTTCGGTGCTAGCCATTCACGCTCTTGCTCTTGAACAGAGCGCCCAAGGTTGAGCATCATCACCACGAAAACGAACAGTACCATGATGGCACCCGCGTATACGATGATCTCCAAAGCCCCCGCAAAGTATGCGCCGAGCGAGAAGAACACCATAGACAGTGCCAGCAGAGAAACAACCAGATACAACAACGCATGTACCGGGTTAGTATTGGTTATCACCCTCAAAGTCGCTAAAACAGCAACCAGACCGGCGATATAAAATGTAAATTCCATGAATATCGCTCCTTATGGCAACAGGTCTTTGACGTTAATTGGTTTGGCTTCGTTATCCGCTTCACCTTTGTCTTTACCTGCAATCGCCATACCCGATTTACGGTAAAAGTTATAATCAGGATATTTACCCGGACCTGAAATTAATAAGTGATCTTTTTCATAAACAAGATCTTGACGACGCCATTCACCCATTTCAAAGTCAGGTGTTAATTGGATTGCCGTTGTTGGGCAAGCCTCTTCACACAACCCACAGAAAATGCAGCGTGAGAAGTTAATGCGGAAAAATTCAGGATACCAACGCCCATCCTCATGCTCCGCTTTTTGCAGTGAGATACAGCCCACTGGGCAAGCAACCGCACATAAGTTACAGGCAACACAACGCTCTTCACCGTCTGGGTCACGGGTTAATACGATACGACCACGGTAACGGGGCGGCAGGTAAACTGGCTCTTCGGGATACATTTGCGTTTCACGTTTTTGGAACGCATGCAAACCGACCAACCAAATACTGCGTACTTGAGTGCCGAAACCGACCAATAAATCTTTCAATGTCATGGTTCAATCACCCCTTACTGAGCGTTGTATAAAATAACTGCTGCGGTACCCAGCAGGTTAAGCAGAGTCAGCGGCAGGCAGATTTTCCAACCGAAAGACATCACTTGGTCATAACGTGGGCGTGGTAAAGATGCACGGATCAGGATAAACATCATCATGAAGAAGGCAGTCTTAATCGCAAACCACAGGAATGACGGCAAGAAAGGTCCATGCCAGCCACCAAAGAACAGCGTTACAATCAAGGCAGAGACTGTAACAATACCGATATACTCACCAACGAAGAACAGGCCGAATTTCATACCTGAATATTCAACGTGGTAACCATCCGCAATCTCTTGTTCAGCTTCTGGTTGGTCAAACGGGTGACGGTGACATACCGCAACACCTGCAATCGCAAACGTCACAAAGCCAAAGAATTGAGGAATGATGTTCCACATACCTTTCTGAGCGTCCACAATATCAATCAAATTGAAAGAGCCTGCTTGAGCCACAACCCCCATCAATGAAAGACCTAAGAACACTTCGTAGCTCACCGTTTGTGCGGAGGCACGCATCGCACCTAGCAGTGAGTATTTGTTGTTACTTGACCAACCAGCAAACAGCACGGCATAAACCGCAAGACCTGCCATCATCAGGAAAAATAAGATCCCGATATTCAGGTCAGCGACATACCATGTTGGGCTGACAGGTACGATAGCAAAAGCGAGGAACAGCGAACAAAACGCAATCACAGGTGCTAACGTAAAGATTTTTTTGTCTGCAAACTGTGGGATCCAGTCTTCTTTGAACAACATTTTGAACATGTCGGCCATTAACTGCCCCATGCCGAATGGTCCAACGCGGTTAGGGCCATAACGATTTTGGAATAAACCGAGAATACGGCGTTCACCCAAACTCATGTATGCCCCACAGATCACAACAACCAATAGGATGACAATCGATTTAAGGACGGAAACCAAAATTTCCATCACTTCTGGGGATATCCAATCCATCATGCCCCCCTCCGCAGATTATTGACTGATACACCCGCCATGGCTGGTGCAATACCTGGCATACCCAATGGCAGACCGATTTGACCACTCGACAGATTTTTACTCACACGCACCGTCAGATTAAAGGTTTGTCCTTCATAACTGAACTCCGCTTGAGTACCTGCTGCAAGGCCAATCGCCGCGGCATCTTTTTCATTCAACATGATATAAGGTTCCGGCATGCGCTGCTGGATCACCTCAGAGCGTTGTGACATCTCATCACTGCCGAACAAGTGATAGTAAGGCGCAACCACCCACTGAGCTTCAGTCGCCTGATAAGCCGCTGGGATCTCCGTGAAATAACCCAGTTTACCTTCTGTTGAATTAAACAAACGAATGCCCGGATCACCAAAACGCAGATGTCCACCCACTTCACTTTGGAATTTGTTCCAAGCTTGTGGTGAGTTCCAACCTGGTGCCCATGCAAATGGAATTTGCTGACGTGGTGCCGTTGGGCTGTTGTTCCCTTCCATAGAGAACGCAAACGCCGTGTCTTTATCTTGCGGTTGGCGCTGTTCATGAACCGATTGATTCGCTAGCATCGCCGTACGCCCACTATAACGGTGTGGCTCACGAGCAAGTTTCTGACCACGAATACGGAAAGATGCTTTTGGTGCCGCATCGACAATACCTTCAAACTGAGGTAACGCAGCCACACAATCCGCAATAACATGATCAAGCTGAGACCAATCTGCATCACGTGCTTGCGCTTCTGTTTGCAGTGAATGCAACCAGCGCCAGCTTTCGTTCATGACGATAGATTTATCGTAGAAAGATGGGTCAAAGACTTGGAAGAAGCGTTGAGCGCGACCTTCTTGGTTGATCAAGGTTCCATCTGCTTCCGCAAAACTTGCCGCAGGTAATACCAAGGTGGCTTTATCCATAATGGCAGTATGTTGATGATCCGCCACAATGAGGTGCTTCAGTTTCGCCAATGCACTATCGACAGCGTTAACACTGCTATGACGGTAAAGGTCATTTTCCATCACAATAGCGACATCGACTTCATTTGCATTAATGCGCTCAAATGCACTATCCAACGGCTGTGCTTTCATCATTGCGAGACCAAAACTATTCGCTTGGGAAGCAAGGTAAGATAGCCCCACTTGAGCACCTTTTGCTTTGAGTGCAAACGCAACGTTAGCAGCCGCTTGGATCATCGCATCGCTTGCTGAGTGGCTACCACTGATAATCAATGGTTTTTTCGCACTGGCCAGCGCTTGAGCAATGGTTTCAACTTTAGCTCGTAAATCAGCAGGTAAATCTGTTACAGCCGGTGCATCACCATTAATCATGTTCGCAATAGCGAAACCAAAACGCGCTTGGTCTGCAACAGGAGCACGGTAGTTAAATGCCGCGATATCATCTAAACGCGTATCGTCAACGTTAGTGATAAACAGAGGGTATTTCGCGTGTTGGCCGATATTCATGATCGCCGCTATTTGCCAGTCTGCCACTTTTTGGGCCGCTGCCATTTCACGAGCTTTACCTTTAACGGCTTGGCGAACCGAGAGTGCCATACGAGCACCCGTCTGAGTTAAATCTTCACCCAGAACCAATACTGCATCGTAATCTTCCACTTCGCGTAAGCTTGGTGTATAGATCCCCCCGTTTTGCAGAATGTTGTGCATCAATTCAAGGCGACGCTGTTCATCTGCCGAAACACCTGAGTAGAAGTTTTCCGCGCCAACTAATGCACGGAGTGCATAGTTACTTTCGACACTGGCACGTGGAGAGCCGATACCAATCACTTTTTTCGCTTGATTGATGATCTGTGCACCACTTTGCATCGCTTCAATGGCTGAAATCACTTGTTTCACGCCATCTTTATTTAGCAGTGGCTGGCGAGGTCTATCTTTACGGTTAACATAACCATAGCCAAAGCGCCCACGGTCACACAGGAAATAGTGGTTTACTGAGCCGTTGTAGCGGTTTTCAATACGGCGTAATTCACCATAACGTTCACCTGGGCTAGTGTTACAACCGATGCTGCACTGTTGGCAGATCCCCGGTGCAAACTGCATATCCCATTTACGGTTATAGCGTTCTGAATGTGTTTTATCGGTAAATACCCCCGTTGGACACACTTCAACTAAGTTACCGGAGAATTCACTCTCCAGTGTGCCATCTTCAGTACGACCGAAGTAGACATAGTTGTGTGCGCCATACACGCCTAAATCCGTACCATCTGCGTAATCTTTGTAATAACGCACACAACGATAGCAGGCAATACAGCGGTTCATTTCATGGTTAATGAAAGGCCCCAGATCCTGATTGATGTGAGTACGCTTGGTAAAACGGTATTTACGCATATTATGACCGGTCATTACCGTCATATCTTGTAAATGACAGTTGCCCCCTTCCTCACAGACTGGACAGTCGTGTGGGTGGTTGGTCATTAGCCATTCCACAACACTTTCACGGAATTGTTTGGCCTCTTCATCATCGATAGAGATGTAAGTCCCTTCCGTTGCCGGTGTCATACAAGACATCACGAGACGACCACGAGTGTCATCCGCGTTTTGATATTGCTTAACCGCACACTGGCGGCAAGCGCCAACGCTTCCCAGCGCCGGATGCCAGCAAAAATAAGGAATATCTAGCCCCAGAGAAAGGCAGGCTTGTAACAGGTTTTCAGACCCGTTTACATCATATTCTTTGCCGTCTACATATATTGTAGCCATAGTCAGCATGCTTCCCAAAGGCCCGCTCAACAGCAGGCGTTAATCAAAAATACGTTCTTCGTGAAAATCGATTTTTGCGGTTGCTCATTCGCAAAAATATTACCAACGCTGTTTTAATAGGTTGGGCTGGATACCGGCTATCTGAGCAATATTGCGCAGATCTTTTTGCGAGATACCCGCTTCGAATTCTTCACGGAAATATTTGATGGCGCTCTGTAATGGCTCTACCGCACCCGGTGCGTGAGCGCAGAAAGTTTTACCCGGACCTAAGAAACGGCAAAGTTGCTCTAATGTTTCAATATCGCCCGGCTGCCCTTCCCCTTTTTCTAACGCCTGCAAAATTTTCACGCTCCATGGCAAACCATCACGGCAAGGCGTACACCAGCCACAGGATTCACGAGCGAAGAAAGTTTCAAGGTTACGAACCAGAGACACCATGTTGATTTCGTTATCCACGGCCATCGCTAACGCAGTACCTAAACGGCTCCCTGCTTTACCGATAGATTCAAAATCCATTGGTAAATCAAGATGATCGCCAGTTAAAAAGTCAGTACCCGCGCCGCCGGGTTGCCATGCTTTTAATGTCAGTCCATCACGCATCCCACCTGCATAATCTTCCAACACTTCGCGTGCTGTTGTGCCAAATGGCAATTCCCATAAGCCTGGATTTTTCACTCTGCCTGAAAAGCCCATCAGCTTGGTGCCCGCATCTTTACTCTTGCCAGCACTGAGGTTGATATACCATTGCTCACCATGCTCTAAGATGGCAGGAACGTTACAGATAGTTTCAACGTTGTTTACGCAAGTAGGTTTACCCCATGCACCTGACGTTGCAGGGAATGGTGGTTTTGAACGTGGGTTCGCGCGACGCCCTTCAAGGGAGTTAATTAATGCCGTTTCTTCACCACAGATATAACGACCAGCACCGGTATGCACGAACAGTTCAAAGTCAAAGCCTGAACCTAAAATATTTTTACCGAGTAACCCAGCCGCTTTCGCTTCTTCGATGGCGCGACGTAGGTGTTTGGCCGCCTCAACATATTCACCGCGTAGGAAGATATAACCACGATAAGCTTTTAGCGCATAAGCCCCGATGATCATGCCTTCAACTAAAAGGTGAGGCAGTTGCTCCATCAAAAGACGGTCTTTATAGGTGCCTGGCTCCATTTCATCCGCATTACATAAAAAGTAACGCAGTTTCATGTTTTCGTCTTTTGGCATCAGGCTCCATTTCAGACCAGTGGAGAAACCTGCACCGCCGCGGCCTTTTAGCCCAGCGTCTTTGACAAGGCTAACCACCTCGTCAGGTGCCATGCCTTTAAGTGCACGTTCAACACCTTTATATCCATTCTTACTACGATACTCATCCAGCCAAACAGGTTGTTTGTCATCACGCAAACGCCATGTCAACGGATGTGTTTCCGCAGTACGGATCACTTGTTTAAAGGAGTTTGTCATGGATACTGCTCCAGTAACTTTTTAATATCTTCAGGCTGTACGTAGCTGTGAGTGTCCTCATCAATCATCATAGTAGGACCCTTATCACAGTTACCCAAACAACAGGTTGGTAGCAGCGTAAAGCGGCCATCTGCCGTTGTTTGCCCTGGACGAATATTTAACTGATTGATAATTTCAGCTTCTAATCCTTGGTATCCCGTAATATGGCAAACCACACTATCGCAATAACGAATAATGTGGCGTCCTACAGGTTGACGGAAGATTTGGCTATAGAATGTCGCCACACCTTCGACATCACTCGCGGGGATACCTAGTACTTCGGCAATCGCGTAAATAGCACCATCTTCAACCCAGCCACGGTTTTTTTGCACAATTTTTAGTGCTTCAATTGAGGCAGCACGCGGGTCTTCATAGTGGTGTTTTTCACCTTCGATTTCAGCACGCTCGGCTTCCGTTAAAACGAAACCGTGCTGTGTTTCTTGCGGTTCAAAAACATTTACGCCATCAAGACTGGTCTGCTTATTATGTTCATTATGCATGGTTAGCGATCCACATCCGACATTACAAAATCGATACTACCCAGATAGACAATCAAGTCGGAAACCAGACTACCTTTGATCACCGCTGGAATTTGCTGCAAATGCGCATAGCTCGGTGTACGAATACGAGTACGGTAGCTCATTGTGCTGCCATCACTCGTTAGGTAGTAACTGTTAATCCCTTTAGTTGCTTCGATCATCTGGAATGATTCATTCGCAGGCATAACTGGACCCCAAGACACTTGTAAGAAGTGGTTGATCAGGGTTTCAATATGCTGCAACGTCCGCTCTTTCGGTGGCGGCGTCGTCAATGGGTGATCGGCTTTGAAAGGCCCTTCTGGCATATTCTTCAAACATTGTTCAAGAATACGCATACTTTGGCGGATCTCTTCCACTTTGATCATCACACGGTCATAACAGTCACCGTTGTGAGCAATAGGAATATCAAACTCAAAGTTTTCGTAGCCTGAATACGGACGCCATTTACGCACGTCAAAATCAAGACCTGTCGCACGTAAACCAGCACCAGTAACCCCCCAAGCCAAGGCTTCTTCTTTTGTATAAGCAGCAACCCCGATTGAACGGCCTTTCAAAATGGTGTTTTTCAGTGCTGTCGTGACATAAGAGTCGAGGCGTTTTGGCAGCCAATCTAATAATTCACGTAGTAATTTATCCCAACCGCGTGGTAGGTCATGCGCAACACCACCGATACGGAACCAAGCTGGGTGCATACGGAAACCGGTAATGGCTTCAACGACGTTGTAAACTTTTTGGCGGTCTGTAAACGCAAAAAACACAGGGGTCATTGCGCCGGAGTCTTGAATATAGGTACTGATATAGAGTAAATGGCTGTTAATGCGGAACAGCTCAGATAGCATCACTCGGATCGTTTTCACGCGATCAGGAACTTCAATGCCCGCTAGCTTTTCAACGGCTAACACATAAGGCATTTCATTCACACAACCGCCAAGGTATTCAATACGGTCAGTATAAGGAATGTAGCTATGCCAAGACTGACGCTCACCCATTTTTTCAGCACCACGATGGTGGTAACCGATATCTGGTACGCAGTTTACGATTTCTTCACCATCTAGCTGCAACACAATACGGAAGGCACCGTGTGAAGAGGGATGGTTAGGTCCTAAGTTAAGGAACATGAAGTCTTCGTTTTCATTACCACGCGCCATGCCCCACTCTTCTGGTTTGAAAGTTAGTGCTTCCATTTCCAGATCTTGTTTTTGCTTAGTTAGCTCAAATGGGTCAAATTCTGTAGCGCGCGCTGGGTAGTCTTTACGTAATGGGTGACCTTCCCAGCTTGGTGACATTAGCAGGCGGCGTAAGTTTGGGTGACCTTGGAAGGTAATACCAAACATATCCCACACTTCTCGCTCGTACCAGTTAGCATTTGGGAACAGTGACACGATAGAAGGTACATTCAGGTCTTTCTCATTTAATGCGACCTTCAACATGATATCGCGGTTGCGATCAATCGAGATGAGGTGATAGAAAACACTAAAGTCTGCCTCTGGCAAACCTTGTCTATGTATTCTCTGACGCTCATCCACCCCATGCAAGTCAAATAACATGACATAAGGTTTTGGCAATTTTTTCAAAAAGTCTACGACTTCCAGTAACTGCTCACGTCTTACCCAAATAACTGGCATTCCAGTACGGGTAGCTTGAACAGAAAAGGCATCCGGGCCAAATTGGTTGCGCAGTTCCAGAAGCACAGGATCATTTAAATGTTCCTGTGTCTGCCATCCTGGCAGGGTACTCTCTTGCGCTATCTGATCTGTCATCATTCTTCACCATAACGCTTGATCAGGTTTATCATTTCGCAACACATTGCTCTGTTACGCTGTATGGCTTTAAGCCTTAAATTTCGTCTGGGGTTCGCAAGTTAGTCACTGCGATACGTTCACCGTGCTTTCTTTCTCTTTCTGATTGCATATTGGCACGATAAACCCCCTGATCACCAACAACCCACGATAGCGGACGACGCTCTTTACCGATGGATTCCTGTAACAGAAGCAGAGCTTGCATATAAGCTTCAGGACGTGGTGGGCAACCGGGAATATAAACATCCACAGGAATAAATTTATCTACACCTTGGACGACAGAATAAATGTCATACATACCGCCAGAGTTAGCACATGAACCCATGGAGATGACCCATTTTGGTTCAAGCATCTGGTCATAGAGACGTTGAATGACGGGAGCCATTTTCGTAAAGCAGGTTCCTGCAACGACCATAAAGTCGGCTTGACGAGGTGAAGCACGGAGAACCTCTGCCCCAAAGCGGGCTACGTCATGAACTGCTGTGAACGACGTCACCATTTCAACATAGCAACATGAGAGACCAAAGTTATATGGCCAAAGAGAATTTTTGCGCCCCCAGTTAACGACATCGTGTAAGGCATGAGAAAGTTTACCCATGTAAACACTGTTTTTAACTTGCTGCTCAAGTGGATCGGTAACGATTTCTTGAGTTTGCAGGGGATAACGGTCGTTCTCACCGTTCGGATCTATGCGGGTGAGCGTATAATCCATTGTATAATGCCTCGCTTGTTACTGCGGATGACGATTGCTGATTTTAATAACTTCACTAGGACCTTTAACTGCGCGACGTGAACGGACAGGAGTCCAATCCAATGCACCAACGCGAACCAGATAAAACAGTCCAGCCAACAATACCAAAATGAAAATTGCTGCTTCGATAAAGCCTAACCAACCGACTTCACGGACGGCTACAGCCCATGCAAACAGGAACATGGCTTCCACATCGAAGACAACGAAGAACATGGCAACCAAGTAGAATTTCGCCGACATCCGAAGACGGGCACTCCCTACTGAATCAATACCTGATTCATAAGGTACGTGTTTTGTTCTGGCTTTGGCACGGCTGCCGAGGAAATGACCAGCGACCAACATAAACGAACAAAGGGCGATGGCGCCGACAAAGAATATCGCAAAGGCCCAGTTATGGGCTAACGCTAGGATAGATTCAGACATACTCGTTGCTTACTCATTACACATGGTGCGTGAATCTGCTCTTAACGGCAGTATTACACCATAATTGCCCAGTTAACCGAGAAGAAAGACCAAAAATCATCACCAAACATAAAAAAGCAGTCTGAAGACCGTGTTTGGTTTGTCCTCTCTCCGACTATTTATTTTGCTCAACTTAAGCAAAATAACCCGTACTTGCTACAATTCGTTGACCTACCAAAAACAAGATTGCAACAAAAAGTACTCAAAATCAGCTAAAACGTGTCAGTGTGTAAATACACACAATAAACGCAATGACTAGTCTAACTGATTATTCGCTTTTACTACACTATTATCTCAGGAAAAACCTGTCTTACCAGATGAAAACTTGCTCTTTTTATTTGATCTAGCGCACAGTTTTATTGAAAATTTGCTCATACTGTTTACAGAATATTCAAATTTAGTCTAAGTCACATTAACTGTTTTTTATTCACTAAATCAAGTAACTGTCTGACTAAGCAGTCCTATTTTATCAATTCAGCAAAATATGATTGTTAACAAGATAACAATTTTGTAACTAAAAAATGAAATTCATGTTCTGCCATCTACATCACAATTATTTCACGTAATATTATTTTAAACCATACTTATTAAGTGGTTACTTTGTCCTTTTTTGCCCCGTTTTGCTCAAAAAAAACCGCGAAGTTATCGCGGTTTTTTCCATTGAGTTTGTACTAATCAATTAATAATCATCAAATAATTATTGGTGCTTAAAATGATCCTTCACTTTCGTTAACAATGACATCGTCACTGGTAGGTGCAACAGCATAAGGGATCTTTTTGTTTTCAATTGCACTAAATACTGTTAACACTGAATCCTTTTGTTCATCAGCATTTTTATACAGCCAATATTGGATATCAGGCAAACGAGGCAGACCATCCGTTTCATTTAAAATGCGCAGATCCGCATTTTGCATTTCCATCGGTCGCGCTGTCACGCCGACTTCTGCATTCACAGCCGCTCTGACAGCAGGAAGTGATGCTGCTTCATACGCAATATGCCATGCAAGCCCCGCATTATCTAAAGCATCAGTACTCAGTTTGCGGTATGGGTTTGTTTCATCCATAACTACTAATGGAATCGGCTCATTAGCGCGCAACTGGAAATCAGGGGCACTGTACCATAACACCGGTACTGTTCTTAATGCTGTTTTTGGATGATGGCTAATACGCGCCGTCGTCAAAGCTAAATCAATCTCATGATTATCTAGCATCGACTCAATAAATTGTGCGCGTTTGATCCTGACTTCAACAGCAAGACGCGGGAAAATAGACGCAATACGGTTGAGTAAAAATGGGAGTAAGATATCAACCGTATCATCGGATGCACCTATTCTCAATTCACCTTCAGCGTCGTTATAAGTCAATGATGCTGTTGCGTCATCATTTGCACGCAAAATTTGTCTTGCGTAGCCGAGTAATTGTAAACCATGTGCGGTGAGTAATTTATTCCTCCCGTGGCGAGCAAATAACTCACGACCGACTAATTGTTCTAAGCGTTGCATTTGCTGACTGACAGCAGACTGGGTTCGACATACTGCAGCAGCAGCGGCAGCAAATGTATTTAGATCGGCAACTGCGACAAATGTCCTCAGTAGGTCCAGATCAAGGTTCATTATTGGACGATTGGAATTTATCATCTTTAATTCTCTTATATAATTTTATGTTACCTGGTGTTCCTGCTCTCCTCCTTGAGATCAGCTTGTTTAATTACTGAAATAACTTGCTTGATGCTTATCTAATCCTTAGACTCACATTTATTACACTTTATCCGAGTGGGATAATCTTAAAATGAACGTTCCACCGAACGACAAAGAAGCATGTTAACCAATCGATTTAATTTAAATCGTAAAAACAACCTTCTTATTTGCCGTCCTCTAAATACTAACATATTTAATGTAATTGCAATTATTTTAATGTAAATGCCTTTAAACATGTACTCACGCCCTAACTCAAACGTTTATTTTTCAGTTAGTTATAGTTTTATCATTCATTTTTATTCATTATTTTCTCACTAGAACAATCAATATTACTAACAAAAAGAGCTAATTTCTGTTGAAATTCCACGGAAATTTATGAATTTTTATTTCTATACATCCAATTTCGTCATCAATCTTACAATTTGATACAATCTTTTTGTTTCTAGCCATTATTTGCCCATAATTTCTATTTTTTCCTCCAAAACAGCCAGAATTGACAACAGATAACTTCAAATTAATTAATATTATTGGCATCTACATTCAACTTAAGTGGCATGTTTAGTTATCAACAGTCACATCACAGCATAAACCAACCTTTTTCACCAAAAATTATCTCCTATCTTCAAAAGCTTCCGTGGTAAGAGTAGAGTAGTAACAGATAAGCCGGAATCCCCCTACTTAAGTCTTCCCAAATAGGGTAATGAGAGAACGAATGAATAACATTAAAAAATCTAACAAGCTTGATAATGTCTGTTACGACATTCGCGGGCCTGTATTAAAAGAAGCAAAGCGCTTAGAAGAAGAAGGTAACAAAGTCCTCAAGCTAAATATCGGTAATCCGGCACCGTTTGGCTTCGAAGCCCCAGATGAAATTCTGGTCGATGTATTGCGTAATCTACCGAGCTCGCAAGGTTATTGTGATTCAAAAGGATTATATTCCGCACGTAAAGCCATTGTTCAGCACTATCAGGCTCGCAATATTCGTGAAATGACGGTTGAAGACGTTTATATTGGTAATGGTGTTTCTGAACTGATTGTGCAAGCAATGCAAGCGCTGCTCAATAATGGTGATGAGATGCTAGTACCTGCCCCTGATTACCCGTTGTGGACTGCGGCAGTTTCTTTATCCGGTGGTAATGCAGTTCATTATATGTGTGATGAACAGCAAGGTTGGATGCCTGATATTGATGATATTCGTAAAAAAGTTACGCCTCGCACTCGCGGAATTGTCATCATTAACCCAAATAACCCAACCGGCGCGGTTTACAGTAAAGAGTTATTGTTAGAAATCGTTGAGCTTGCACGCCAACACAACCTTATTATTTTTGCCGATGAGATTTACGATAAAATCCTGTATGACGGTGCCGTGCATCACTCAATTGCGGCATTAGCGCCAGATTTACTGACCGTCACTTTTAACGGATTGTCAAAAACCTATCGTGTGGCAGGTTTCCGCCAAGGTTGGATGGTATTAAACGGGCCGAAACAACAAGCTAAGAGCTATATTGAAGGTCTCGAAATGTTAGCATCAATGCGCCTGTGTGCTAACGTTCCTATGCAGCATGCTATTCAAACAGCGCTCGGCGGCTATCAAAGCATCAGCGAATTTATTCAACCCGGTGGTAGGTTATATGAGCAACGTGAACGTGCTTGGCAACTAATTAACCAAATCCCAGGGGTTTCTTGTGTAAAACCACAAGGCGCGCTGTATATGTTCCCTAAAATCGATATTAAGCGTTTCAATATCCATGATGACCAGAAAATGATCCTTGATTTATTACTACAAGAAAAAGTGCTTCTTGTACAAGGTACTGCATTTAACTGGCCAGAGCCGGATCACTTCCGCATCGTGACCCTGCCTTATGCAGATGATCTTGAAATGGCAATTAATAAATTTGGTCGTTTTATCGAAAATTATCGCCAATAATGCTTCATTAATCGTTAAGACAGAAACACTCCCTCAAAAAAGGGAGTGTTTTTTATGAATCGTCTGTTACGGCTTAACATTTATTACTTTTCCAATTTAAGCTAGAAAATAAAAAAGCCCTGCTGTCTTATTGAGACAATAGAGCTAAGCATTCAGCAAACACAATAGACGGCCTATCACCTCTTTATTGAACAACGTTTTGTTAATACTCTTAAAAAGATGATTCAGACTTATTTATTATCGTTTATCAATAATCATATAATAGAAATAAAATAAACTGCTGCTAAAAAGAATAGCAATAATATAATTGGAAAGTATTTCATATTATCCCCTACCATTATTTATTAAGAATGTTATTCCTGATTATAGATTTTTATCACCGCAGATCAAACAATAATTAAAAACAAATAAAACAACAATAAAAGAACATCATAAACAGACGTTCTATAAAAGTATATTGGCCTAATAAAATTAAAGCTACTATCTTATTATGATAGCATTATCTCTTCTCTTTTAAATTAGCTTTACTAGGCTCTTAGTAGTTTAGTTTTGCAACCACTTGAGTGAGAAAATGCAATATACATGGTTCTTGCATCACCATTAACACCAACAATAACTGTTGGGTCATCATCTTCAGTAATAGAACAGTAAAAGTTATTTTTTGTAATAAATCTTTCTCCTCGCTCTGTTATTATTTCTAGTCGCCAATAATCTTCATAGCCTGAATACTCAAATGAACCTGCTTTTTTTATAATCTTCCCATGCTCAATATTATAAAGTGTCATATCTGTTGGCTTACCATGAGCGGCCGTATGATGTAATCTGACATATTTTAATTTTTCATGCCAAAAATTTTCAAATGTAATAAACCCCAAATTCCAAGGCATAAACCCTCCATATAGTTTCTCATGCTATCAATAGAAATAAATTTAATTAATGCTGTTTTACAGCAGATATAAAATAAATGAATGATTAGCGATATAAAATCACTTAAATTATTAATTTACTTCTATTTTAATTTCCTTAACCTTTGACAAACCAATATCTATTTTAAATAGACTATAATATAATCGTTTCTTTGCCCATTTAATGAGGTTTTATGAGCTACTTTTTTGCCCATCTTGCACGAATGAAACTCATCTATCGCTGGCCGCTAATGCGTAATGTCCGTACTGAGAATGTCTCAGAGCATAGCTTACAAGTTGCCATGGTCGCTCACGCGCTGGCGATTATCAAAAACCGCAAATTCGGTGGTCACGTTAACGCTGAACGCATTGCTTTATTAGCAATGTACCATGATGCCAGTGAAGTGATTACGGGTGACCTTCCCACCCCGATTAAGTATCACAATTCACAGATTGCGCATGAATATAAAAAGATAGAACAATTTGCCCAGCAAAAATTGCTAGATATGCTTCCAGAAGAGCTACAAGAGGATTTCAAGCCACTTCTCATTGAAGAGTTGCAATCGGATGAAGAGCACAGCATTGTTAAACAGGCTGACTCGCTGTGCGCTTATTTAAAATGTTTAGAAGAGTTATCTGCCGGAAATAGTGAATTTAAATTAGCCAAAAAACGCCTTGAAAAAATCCTTGCTGAGCGACAAAGCCCCGAGATGGATTATTTTATCGAGATTTTTGTACCTGGTTTTAAACTATCTCTTGATGAAATTAGCCATTAATCTTCAAAACTGGAATGGTACTTTTCATTCCAGTTTAATCAATAACACTCACTCTCATTCTTTTAATACTGTCGGGAAATCGATATCCAGTCGTCTTGAATCACCATTAATACCTAATATAACTTTTCCATGATCACTCTCTCTATGAGAACAATAGACATTGTTTTTTGTTTGCTATTTTTTGCCACTTTTAATCATGTATTTTACAGGCCAATTATCATAAGCGTTAATCTGAAGTCAGCTTAAGCCGATCTCAAGTTATTTAAGCTATTAAGGGTTACGTTTTTTAATGAATACAAAAAGAAGTAGAAGCCCTCTGATAAAGGGCTTCATTCTCATTAGAAAGGAAAAAGAATAGGTACTAATAATACGCTTATAATCATCACGATGATGGTAAATGGCACACCAATTTTGACAAAATCACCAAACTTATAGCCCCCAGGGCCTAGCACTAATGTGTTCACTGGTGACGAGACTGGCGTCATAAATGCCGCAGAAGCTGCAATCCCAACAATCATCGCAAACGGTAGTGGTGAAACCTCCATCTGACGTGCCGCAGCAATCGCGATAGGCGCCATTAAAACGGCCGTAGCGGTATTAGAAATAAATAAACCTATTGTGGCACAAAGTATAAATAGACATAGCAGCATGACATGTGGCCCCAAATTACCCGCGACCTCCATGAGGGCATCAACCGCCAATGAGATCCCGCCCGTTTTTTGAAGCGCCAATGCAAACGGCATCATCCCAACAATCAGAATGATACTGGGCCAGTGAATAGACTTATAGGCGCTCTCCATATCAATGCAACGGAATTTCCCCATTAATAAACACGCAATCAACGCTGCAACAAAGTTAGGAATTTCATTTGTTACCATCATAGCGACCATCAATGCCAGACAAAACAGCGCATGGGGAGCTTGTGAGGCGGCTGGAGCGACGGCCTCTACTTCAGCAGCAAGGTTTAACACAATAAAATTGCGCGGTTTCGTCGACAAAATGCGGATCAGTTTCCAATCCCCAATGACCAAGAGAATATCACCGAGCCTCAATGGTTCATCAACTAATTTACCATCCATGGCCTTGCCATCTCTGCGGATCCCCACAACATTTAGGCCATAACGAGTACGAAACTTAATATCGCGAAGACTTTTACCCAATAATTCAGAATCTGGGTTCATAGACACTTCCGCCATACCAACATCTCGAGATTGATCAGAAAAATAGTCACCGCGTAAAATCATCGGTTCCAGTTTCTGTTCAAAACAGAATTGGCGTAACTCATCATCACTGACAGAAATATCTACCAGCAATACATCTTGCTCTCTAAGTTCTGTTCCCCCTGTTGCACTGACCATAACACGGCGAAATTTCCGCCAGCGCTCAATGCCTACCACGTTAGCTTCATAGCGAGAGCGTAAATGCAATTCATCAAGGGAATGACCAATTAATGGCGAGCCTTTACGGATGGCAAGACGGCGCGCTCTACCGGTTAATTTATAGTCACGAATGAGGTCACGAAAGGTACGTTGATAACGTTCGGGGAGCTTATCGGGTTCACTACTTCCTAACCAGCGGCGGGCAACCCACATATAGGCGATACCCGCCAATAAAATCACAATACCAATTGGTGTAATGGAGAAGAATTGAAACCCTTTGATGCCTTCCCTGACCAATTCACTATTGACCACCATGTTCGGTGGTGTCGCAACTAATGTCATCATGCCACTAATTAAGCCCGCAAAGCCTAATGGCATCATCATGCGACCTGGAGAGATTTTCATGCGGGCGGCAACACTCAGTACAACAGGGATGAAAATAGCCACCACCCCTGTAGAACTCATAAAAGCGCCTAGCCCAGCAACCGTTAGCATTAAAAATACTAACATCTTGCTTTCACTACTACCTGCAACACGAACCAGCCAATCGCCCATTTGATAGGCGATCCCTGTTCGAACCAAGCCATCACCAATCACAAATAACGCCGCTATCAATAATACGTTAGGATCGGCGAAACCCGCAGTGGCTTGCTCTAAAGTTAAAGTATCACTTAGAACAAATGCAACGATAACCAATAACGCGACCACATCCATCCGAATTTTGTTTGTGGTAAACAGTACGATAGCTATCAGTAGCAGGGTTAACACCCACAGCAATTCTCCGTTCAAAGCATCCCCTTTCGACGAAAAAAACAGTGCTAATCAATTCCTTTAGTTAACCATGTTTAGCGGAGAATTTCTTTGATTAATTCGGTATTAAACATTTTTTGATACAGATAGTGTGAAAACACCATTTTTGTCTGGGCCAGATACCGAAATTTGCGTTAATGAACTGATTATTGCATGAATTTGTTCTCTTCTTGGCATACTCTCTGGGGCATGAACAGCGACCACTTGGCAGCCTGCATCAAGGGCTGAGTGAATGCCTGCTTGTGCATCTTCAAATGCAATACACGCTTGTGGATCTAAATTTAGGCATTTTGCCCCTAATAGGAAAGGTTCAGGATCAGGCTTACCTTTTGTCACTTTTTCAAATGTGACCCAATGTTTGGGTTCGGGTAATCCTGCTGCTTGTTGACGACCATGCGCTATCGGTACGGTTCCTGAGGTTACGATAGCCCAAGGCACCCCTAACTCCTCTAAACGGGTGAGCAGTGCTACGGCGCCTGATAACGCAATAACACCTTCAGTGTCGGAAGCTTCCATTTCTTCTAACCAGCGAAAACGAGCATTAATTTCGTCTTCACTGGCATCAGGCATAAAGTGGCGTAAACTGGTTAGCGCAGGTTTCCCATGGATAAAACGAATGATTTCTTCTGGCGCTACCCCTATCTCTTTACCAAATAAGCACCAGCAGCGCTCAACAACAGCTAATGAATCGACAAGTGTACCATCAAGATCAAATAGTAAACCTTTTGCTTTTAACTCCACTTTTACCCCTTACAAACGCATTATGCGTTAATAATTTGACTAATCTCTACCGCAGATAGGTGGTATTGGCGAGGACATGCACGCCAGATCCCCAGCATCCGCACATATTTATCCCACATTGGTGTTTGTGAGTTGAAACCATGAGTTCCGCTATCGAAATGCGTATAGCGACCTTCCGTATTAACCATAAAGCGAACATAACTCAAATAACGCGCCTCTGTTGCTGCATCAAAACCTAAAAATTGTACTCGACGCGCGTCAATGCCTTGTGGGTCACTCATATTGCCATATGAGACCTGTAAAGCATGATACATTTCCATAATATCAATGACGGTACGGCAAGTGCTTTCACTTAATTCACCAAAATCTCTATCAAGCTCACGCATTTGCAAACCAAAACCCCGCTCTACAATCGTTTGTAGACGGCGATAACGATCCGCATTTTCAGGATCGAGCATAGTCATCATTTTATATTGGTTAGATAAAATTAGGCGTTGTGCGTTGGTCATTTCCATCATGCTTCTCCTCGGAAAATTTTTAGCTCATCTTCGCATTCAAATTTCATGATGGACAGTGAAAACATCACTTTTATTGATCTAGACAGGCTTTTTGCGTTACTTGTTGTTAAATCGGACTTTTAATTTAAATATCGTCCATAAATGACTTATCTAATTGCTTAAATGCTCGTTGTAACAATTGTGCTAATGCCAAGTAATCAGGCTGCCCTTCTACAGGCGCCATCGCAATCCCTGCTTGTACAAATTTTTCTCGAATTTCGTAGAACCAACTCAACAAACTGGCGGGAAGTGGAGTTGATGCTCTTTTACCAAGCCACCACAAACCCTGCATCGGTAAACTGCAAGCAAATAGTGCTGTTGCAACCGCAGGACCGAGGTCTCCCCCTAGTGCGATTTGCCAAGTCAGTGTAAAGATAGCAATAGGCGGCATATAGCGAATACCAAACCGAGTCGCCTTGATCATGCGCAATTCAGGGAAGATTGGGGTTAACTTTTTCTCCATAGGAAACGTTTTTAGGTACAGATTCCCCAACCTAAATCGTTTAAAAAAACCCGATGGTGAGTTTTGTAATGTACTCATACATTCCTTCCTATGACTCGCAAACCTATATAAAGAAATAACACATTTAATACTTACCTTACGCCATTTTAACAGCAATGCCTATGAATAAGCACAAATAGATAATTTTCAATTATTGCCGCACAAATCTGATCATTTTTGGCGAAATCAGCTATCCTGATTGATAGGTAAATTTGCATAAAATGCGTATTTTTTACGGTGCTTATGATTTTAATCAATCAAACCGGCCATTTCTAAAAAAAACATACAAAATATAAAATAATTTTAGTAGAATTGGCCGCATTTAGCATCGCTGTAGAAGTCTGTTAATTTATGCTTGGTTTCAATTGTTCTACAGCTTTGATATATATTGGGGTTTTTGCGTGTTATTTCAACGCCAGTCATTAAGTTCACTCATCATGCGCTTAATGCAATTAAAAACACGGCTTTTTTAACCCTTTATTAGGCACCGATACATGTAGTTTTGACATTATCATTGATATCAATCATGAAATATCAGGTGTCAAATGCGCTAGTCTCTAGCGATACCATACTTTTTACAAAGTCTTTTTATGCTTTTGCAACTTAAAGGCTTCACAACAACAATTAACGATAGGTATTTCCATGTCAAGTAAGCTGGTACTGGTACTAAACTGCGGTAGCTCCTCACTGAAATTCGCCATCATCGATCCAACCAATGGCGATGAATATTTATCTGGATTAGCTGAATGCTTTAATCTGCCTGAAGCTCGTATTAAGTGGAAAATGGACGGCGCTAAGCATGAAGCTGAATTAGGTGCAGGCGCGGCACACAGTGAAGCACTGAATTTCATTGTTAACACTATTCTTGCAGCAAAACCTGAGTTGTCTGCTCAAATTTCTTCTATTGGTCACCGTATTGTTCATGGTGGCGAGAAATTCACCTCATCTGTTTTGATCAATGACGACGTCGTTGAAGGCATTAAAGCAGCAGTGCCATTTGCACCTTTGCATAATCCAGCTCACTTGATTGGTATCGAGGAAGCGAGAAAGGCATTCCCTCATTTAGTACACAAAAACGTAGCGGTTTTCGACACTGCGTTCCATCAAACTATGCCTGAAGAAGCTTACCTATATGCACTACCATATGAATTATATGAAGAGCATGGTATCCGTCGTTATGGCGCTCACGGAACTAGCCACTACTATGTCTCCCGTGAAGCGGCGAAAAAATTGAATAAACCGGTTGAAGAGCTTAACGTTATTACCTGCCATTTAGGTAATGGTGGCTCGGTGACGGCGGTTGTTAACGGTCAATGTGTTGACACCTCTATGGGTCTGACACCATTAGAAGGATTAGTCATGGGAACGCGTAGTGGTGATATCGACCCTGCGATCATTTTCCATCTACATGACTCACTCGGCATGAGCGTTGAGCAGATCAACAAGTTGCTAACAAAAGAGTCTGGCCTTCTCGGCTTAACCGGTGTGACTAGTGACTGCCGTTATGTTGAAGATAACTATGCAACCAAAGCCGACGCTAAACGCGCTATGGACGTTTTCTGCCATCGCTTAGCGAAATATGTCGGTGCATACTGTGCATTGATGGAAGGCCGTCTTGATGCCATTATCTTTACTGGCGGTATCGGCGAAAACTCTGCGCAAGTACGTGAGTTAACGCTGAAGAAACTGGCTCTACTTGGCTTCGAGTGCGACCATGAGCGCAACTTAGCTGCACGTTTCGGTAAAGAAGGCTTAATCACCACAGATAACAGCCGCCCTGCGCTGGTTATCCCAACTAACGAAGAGTTAGTGATTGCTCAAGATTCAGCACGCTTAACCGCTTAAGATTCTCTACCGCCAGCCTAACCCGCTGGCGGTACTACTTTATGATACTGTTTTATTAGAGTAACCGATTAAAGAGGTTCCCGTGTCTCGTACAATTATGTTAATTCCTACCGGCACTAGCGTTGGTTTGACCAGCGTCAGCTTAGGTGTCGTTCGTTCAATGGAACAAAAAGGTGTCCAGTTGAGCGTATTTAAACCTATCGCTCAGCCACGTATTTCCGGTAGTAAAGATCAAACCACTGAAGTTTTACGCTCTCATTCAAGTCTCACCACTATCGTCGAACCATTAAAAATGGAATATGTAGAGTCATTACTGACCTCTTCAAAAAAAGACGTGCTTATGGAAGAGATTGTTGCCCGTTATCATGAGCAAACTAAAAATGCTGAAGTGGTATTAATCGAAGGTTTAGTGCCAACGCGTAAGCACTCTTTTGCACAGTCTCTGAACTATGACATCGCAAAAACCTTAGGTGCAGAAATTGTGTTTGTCACCGCACCGGGTAACAGCAATATAACTCAAATGAAAGAGCGCCTTGAGTTAGTACGTAACGAATTCGGCGGCCAACGCAATAAAAATATTATCGGGGTTATCGTCAATAAAGTGAATGCCCCTGTTGATGAGCAAGGTCGTACTCGCCCTGACCTCTCTGAAATCTTTGATGATTCGACCAAAGCAACCATTGCGAATATCACAGCAAAAGATTTAGAGTGCCTAAGTCTACCGGTTCTAGCATCAATCCCTTGGAACTTTGACCTGATTGCAACGCGTGCCATCGACATGGCAAGACACTTGAATGCCGACGTTGTTAATGAAGGTGAAATCAATACTCGCCGCGTGAAATCAGTGACTTTTTGTGCTCGTAGTATTCCTCATATGCTTGAGCATTTCCGCCCGGGTTCACTCTTAGTGACTTCGGCAGACCGCCCAGATGTATTAGTTTCTGCGTCTCTTGCGGCAATGAATGGCGTTGAAATTGGTGCAATCCTGCTAACTGGCGGCTACCAAATCGACGAGCCTATTCGCCAACTCTGTGAACAAGCTTTTGAAACAGGTCTACCTGTATTTATGGTGAAAAGCAATACATGGCAAACTTCACTGAATCTACAAAGTTTCAGCTTAGAAGTGCCTGCGGATGACCATGAACGTATTGAAAAAATTCAAAACTACGTTGCTCGTCATATTAGCAGTGAATGGATTGAATCACTCGTGGCTGATTCTGAGCGTCCTAACCGCCTATCACCACCTGCTTTCCGTTATCAATTAACTGAACTAGCACGTAAAGCCGGTAAGCGTATTGTTTTACCAGAAGGTGATGAGCCACGTACGGTTAAGGCTGCCTCTATCTGTGCAGAGCGTGGTATTGCAACTTGCGTACTGTTAGGTAATCCAGAAGATATTCGCCGTGTCGCTGCTGCGCAAGGTATTGAGCTTGGTACAGGCATCGAAATCGTTGATCCTGTGAAGGTACGCGAAGATTATGTTGCTCGCCTAGTTGAGCTACGCAAAAACAAAGGCATGACCGAAGTTGTTGCTCGTGAGCAACTTGAAGACAATGTTGTTTTGGGTACATTAATGCTCGAAAAAGGTGAAGTTGATGGTCTCGTATCCGGTGCCGTCCACACCACAGCAAATACTATCCGTCCACCTCTGCAATTGATCAAAACAGCGCCGGGTAGCTCATTAGTCTCTTCTGTCTTCTTTATGCTACTCCCTGAGCAAGTCTTCGTTTATGGTGACTGTGCGATCAACCCAGACCCAACCGCAGAGCAACTGTCAGAGATTGCTATCCAATCAGCAGATTCCGCGAAAGCCTTTGGTATCGAACCTCGTGTTGCAATGATCTCCTACTCTACTGGTAATTCAGGTGCAGGAAGTGACGTTGAGAAAGTGCGTGAAGCAACTCGTTTAGCACAAGAAAAACGTCCAGACTTAATGATTGATGGTCCATTGCAGTATGATGCGGCTGTGATGGCAGATGTCGCGAAATCAAAAGCACCAAACTCACCTGTTGCAGGTAAAGCTACCGTGTTTATTTTCCCTGACTTGAACACGGGTAACACGACTTATAAAGCGGTTCAGCGTTCAGCCGACCTCGTTTCTATTGGTCCAATGCTGCAAGGTATGCGTAAACCGGTTAACGACCTATCACGTGGTGCATTGGTCGATGATATTGTTTACACCGTTGCTCTGACAGCGATCCAAGCCGTACAAAATGAAAATGCCTAATATAAATTATTAGCATTTTGTCTTAATTAAAAAGCCAACTGAACAAAAACGGTTGGCTTTGTTTTATCTAACAAAAATACGCGAGACGCTTTTCCTCATCTCCTCTTAACTGCTGAAAATTGCAAGATTAATTACCATTAATAGTAATAATAAAGGAACATTTAAAATATAATTAAGCGCGGAGATGAGCATGCTAGATGCTTTTAAATATTCAGTAAAATTTGAGCAAGTTGATATTATCAACCATTTTAAAAACACCTCAAAAAATAATTTTTCTAAAAAAATAATTGGGGTAGATAATATGAAAAGTTTACAAGATGGGATCTGTTATGGGCTAACTAACTCTTTTTTATATTATGCTCATGCAAACCAAGAAGAGATCTATGTCACTGAGACATATAACGCTTATAAAAACATAAAAAAAATAAAGTTGGTTGATTTTTTAAAAGACACCTATCATTATAAAGCCTTTAAAAAACATAGTGAGGCCTTGTTAAATCAGAATTTCAATAAAGCTAGGAACATTCAAAATCATCATCACATGATTTATTTTTTAAGAGATATACTGAATAAATTCAATAAAATAAAAAAAGAATATAATGAAGATGACTGTGATTACATAAATAGGTTATTTCAAAAAAACACGTTATCAATTAAAGAGGATGAAAAACATTTATATCTAGAGCTACACGAGTTTATCAATAAAGTTTACCATGATGCACTTAATCCTCCTCTTAAATTAGAAAAAAACCGTTATAATAACTTAGTTAGTGATGTCTCTTCAAAATGTTTTCAGAATGAAAGCGAAATAGACTCACTGCGCTTTCCACTATTTTTCTCTTTAGTGAAAGATTATTATTTAGAGCTTACAAAAGAAAGATTAACACAGCTTGAAAATATACAAAATATACATTATGACTCAATTACATCTATTGATTTCGATATCACCTTTACATCCAAAGAATTAAAAGCACACATTGAAGATTGCTTAATAAAGAAAAAGGATATTATTGGTAACCTGTGCAGTCAAACGCACTCAATGGGAATTGTCGTTAAATATAGAAATGGTAAACCTATTTTTGAATTTTTCGAACCGAATAAAGGACTATTTAAAACAACCGATAAAAGTCATTTTTTTAACTTCTTAGATGCTCTGTTTAATGATAAGTCATATAAGTTTGAAATGAGAGCCAAAACTGAAGAAAAAAACTGTCAGTTTGTCTAGCTCACTGGCTGCAAATCAAACATTCAATTATATCCAAGCACCAAGAATAGATGAGCGCTTGGTAAACCAAGATGCAAAAGCATTAAGAATGAAAAGTAGCAAATTAAAACATCACAGAAAAACAATTTAACTTATGGGGTTATAAAACTAAAATATTAAAAACCATACCAGCAAATAACCGCTACACCACCTATTAGAAATAACTAACTGATTGATAGGGCAAAAACACTGCCCTATCAACAATAGCATCTAAATCGCTTTTTGCTTTCTACACATCAATAACGATACGACCGTTGCAACAATAATATTTAACACAAATGCAGCGATACCGATATTCATAAATTCAAGCCCTTTGCCTAACCAAGGGAACAGTTGCGATAACGAAATGTGCTCAATATAAGTCACTGCAAGGAAAATGACCCCTGCGATAATACCAGCCATTGCCCCCGTCGCCGTCATAGGGTTATGTTTTCTAAAGCTCATCAATAACGCGGGGAAAAATTGTGCAACAATATTAACACCTAATAACATGATAGCCACTAATGTGTCGTTGCTGTGAAAAATAAAGTACAAACTCACTAACGCAACCAAAGGCACCATAAAACGCGCATAAATTCCTGATTGACGTTTCTCTTCACTCACATTTAATGCTTTTTGCACCACTCCCGCCAACATATTAGACGTCGTCAATAATAACATTGAACCAGGTACTAATGCCGTCAGCATACCCGCGGCACCAATAAGACCAACAATAAGCGGTGAAAATGTGGTTTTAGCGATCTCAAATAACGATAAATCCACCATTGAGCCATCAAGATGCGGTATTTGTAATATTGCAGCATAACCAACAAAGAACGCAAACAGCATAATCAAGCTGTATGCAGGAATGAGAATACTATTACGCTTTAATGACTTTTCATCTTTAGCTGTAAATACGGCGGCCATATAGTGCGGCCAGCAAAAATAAGCCACTACAGATAAAAAGATAGTTGAGATATACCACGGAATATTCAATCCCTGCTCAGAAAATGTCAGAAAGCCTGGGCTAGCCGTATCGATAGCACGGAACATATCGCCAAAACTACCGTAGTAATGCAAGGGAATATAAACACCGATAAAGACAACAACAATTAAGATCATCAAATCTTTTAATGCCGATGTCCATGCTGAACCATGAATACCTGAAATCATCACAAACAAGGTCACTGCAATGATGCCTATCCAAATCGCCATATCTGCGGGAATAGCACCATAAGAGGCTTGAGAAACAATAATACCAAGCCCTTTAAGCTGCAATACGAAAAGGGGTACCATCGCCACAATGGAAATTAGGCTAATCAATAGTGCTAAGCCTTGGCTTTGATATTTTGCCCCAAAAAAGTCAGAGATGGTTCTAATATCATTCTGCTTAGCAAATCGCCATACACGAGGATGCACCCAATATAGAAATATCCCCATAAAAGCGTTAACCGCCAATGTGTATAATATGGCAGGCCCTTTCCCATATGCCCAGCCACTCCCCCCTAAAAAAGTAAAGGTAGTATAAATTTCACCTGCACTGAGTAAAAAGACTAATAAAGCGCCATAACTACGTCCACCAACAGACCACCCTTCGTGATCCATGGTTTTACCTTTTTTCGACCTTAATGCAAGGTAGATACTCAATAGGAAAAACAGTGTAATGACAACTAAAGCGTAGCTCATTGTTTTTCCTTATTCTTTTTAGAGTCTAAAATATTAATTAGCAGCATAATTAAAGCGCTGATCACCACCCAAGCCACAATCCAAAACATTAAAAAAGGCAATCCCATAACAAAAGGCTCTACGCGATTGGCATAGTAAATACCCACAGTTAGAGCCAGTAGCGGGAAGAGCACCAAAAAGTGATACCATTTCATACATTAATTCCTTCTTACTTAACCACCAGAAACCAAATGACGTGGCAAATGGCTGAGCATCTCAACTCCCTCTTCAGTGACTAGCAGCATGTCTTCAATCATAATGCTGCCAATGCCGATACCGTAATAAGGTGTTTCTAGGCTCATCACCATTCCCGGCTGAAACACATCAGTCGTCGCTGCACTCACAAAAGGGGCTTCTTCTAACCCGACAAATACGCCATCTCCATGCCCTAAGTGACCACGGTTATAGTGTGGTAAGCCAGAACAGCGAATTAATGCCATAGTTTCATTGAACACATCACTTAAACGTACCCCGGGAGCGACACGGTTGAGCATGTATTCATGGCCTTTATGTATGGTTTGATAAATCTCTTTAACTTTATCGTTAGCATTGCCAACAACAAAGGTTCTTGCAATATCAGCCCCATATCCCGCAACATCAACACCACAATCGAATTTAATAAGATCCCCTTCTTTCGCAGGCACATTTTCCGGTAGCATTTTTGGGGAGAAATCACTGCCGACTGAAATTAAATTGAAACGACTGTAGTTAGTTTCTGGAAACTCCATCACTTTAGCTTTAAAAGCTGCGGTTAATTCAGCGGAAGTACAACCCACTTTGATTAATTCGCTAGCAGCTTGAATACCCGCTTCTGTAATTTGAGCACTTTTTCTTAAGTGAGCGATTTCCCATTCACTCTTGATAACGCGCAATTCATTGAAGAGCGGAGCGGAATCCACTAGATTTAATTCTGGGATCACCTTGTCTAGCCACACTTTCCCCATATGGCTGATTTGACCCAATTCAATGGCGACAGGTTTACCATATACATCGGCTTCGGTCAGCGCATCTTTTAATAGCGTAAAGATAGTCTCAATCGGGCTATGAATAGGCCTTTGCTTAACAACTTTGCCATTATCAGGGTGATAAGGATCATCCACATCAACCCATATTGGGAATGTACGCACTTGTGCATTAGGCATTTCCAATTGCAAATTTGCAGCCTCAAATTCATTCATAATCACCAGCGATTTCACTGATGGGTCACGAAAAATTACCGCGATCGCCGAGCCTGTTTGCCTAAAGGTATACATGAAGAAACTAGCAAAACCGGTTAAGTGATAAAAATTATCTCCCACGGTAGCTACGAGGGCTTCAATCCCCTCTCGCTCCATAATCGCACGGGCTTTATTCGTGACATTTTGTAGGTGTTGTTGTTTTAAAGAAGATACATCTTTATGAATTGTCATTATTTATTCTCTCGGATGGTGCAACATGGTGACCAAGAATTAATTAGCAGGAAGGCATAATTCAGTGGGCATATAAATATATCAAATAGCCCACTTATTAATTATAACTAATAGTTATAATATAGTATCAGTAACACTATAGAATAGAAGACAGTATGAATTAAAGGGCTAAAGCATAGCCCTTATCAATTTAAGTCGTTAAGTTACGAATTATTTGCACACGAAATAGCTTTCTCAAACTCATTATTCCGTGTTAACCATAAAGAGAGCGCTTTTAAGGAGTCAGGGGTAAATTCATCACAACGAGCACTAATTTCGGCTGGCGTTAACCAATTCACCTCAACCACCTCAGACTCTTGCAATGCAAAAGGGCCATGGCTCACACAACTAAACAGACCACCCCATATACGGCAGTTTTCGCCTTCATAATAAAATAAGCCATGTTCAGCAAACGGCACGCCTGCAATGCCTAATTCTTCTTCTGCTTCACGCTTAGCAGAATCTAAAATATTTTCACCTTGAGTCACCACTCCGCCAGCAGTCGCATCTAAGTAGCCCGGATAGAAATCTTTACTATCCGTTCGCCTTTGTACCAATATTTTGCCCATTCCATCATGGACAACAATGTAAGTAGCACGATGGCGCAAGTTCTCTGCTCGCATCTGGCTACGTGTGGCCTGAGCGATAACCTCATTGTTCTCATCAACAATGTCAACCCATTCAACCACTTCGGTTTGTTCTTCCATCCTTAAAACCTTTTTTTAACCTGTTAACACAGTTTTTATGCCATAGAACTATTGCCGAAATCGGTCAAGCAAACAGTCTGTAACAAGGTATGCTTTTCACGTTCCCCTTGCAAGTGATAGCACACAAATTTGAGTATTGATTTCATGTTGCAGGAGCTTTAATAATAGGCTATTTACAGGAACAACAAGCGAATTTTTAGGAAATGCAATGCAGTCTCAGCAAATTTTCTGAGTAGCTGCTATAGTTAGCTCAGATAAGCTTTACACTGATTAGTCCAATTTTTCACAGGAGGCGATTATGCGGATACTTATTACCGGTGGTACCGGTTTAATTGGTACACCTCTCGTACAACGGCTTGTTGCTCGCTCTGATAAGGTAACAGTACTAAGCCGTTCCCCGCAGAAAGTCTACAGCCGCTTTTGTAAGGCTATCGAATGTTGGACTTCACTACAGGATAAGCAAGATCTCAATGATTTTGATGCTGTGATTAACCTTGCTGGGGAGCCTATCGCTGAAAAGCGCTGGAGTGATGAACAAAAAAAATTGTTGTGTGATAGCCGATGGAAAATCACTCAACGCTTAACTGAATTAATCGCTGCAAGTAAAACACCACCGCATACTTTTTTATCTGGCTCTGCGGTTGGTTATTATGGCGATCAAGGCCAAGCCGTTGTCACAGAATCAGAGCAGCCACACGATGAATTTACTCATCAACTCTGCCAACATTGGGAAGCCCTTGCTCAAAATGCGCAATCACCATCGACCCGCGTTTGTTTATTACGTACAGGCATTGTGATGTCATTAAACGGAGGTGCGCTCGCAAAAGTCCTTCCTATCTTTAAAATGGGGGCTGGTGGCCCAATTGGTCATGGCAAACAATTTATGCCATGGATACATATTAACGATATGGTCAATGCTATCTGTTTTTTGCTCGATAACCCAACTTTATCAGGCCCCTTTAATATGACAGCGCCTTATCCTGTCCATAATGACCAATTTGCCGCTATTTTAGGCGAGGTCATTAACCGCCCCGCTTTTGTTCGAACTCCCGCCTTTATGATTAAGGCCATTTTGGGTGAAGCAGCGACGTTAGTGCTTGGTGGGCAGCAAGCTATCCCAAAACGCTTGGAAGAGGCGGGTTTTCAATTTGAATATATTGAGTTAAAAATCGCCTTAGAAGATTTATTTAAAACACGTGATAGTTCAACGAGCTAGTTTGAGCAGGCTACTGACCATTCAATGCGTCATGGTCAGTAGATTAACTAAACGGCGACAATTTATAACTGGCAATCGAATAAAACTATTTCCCACCCTGCCAGCGGGTAAATAAATCTTGGTCTAATTCAATATCAAATTGATCGAGGATTCGGTTCACTGTTTGGTCAACAATATCTTGAATGGATTTAGGCTGATGATAAAAGGCTGGCATTGGCGGCATAATGACCGCTCCCATTTCAGCCGCTTGCACCAGTAACTTTAAATGCCCTAAATGCAGCGGTGTTTCACGTACCCCTAGAACGAGTTTTTTACCTTCTTTCAAGACCACATCGGCAGCACGAGTGACTAATGTATCGGTATAGCTGTGTACAATGCCAGAAAGTGTTTTCATGGTGCATGGCATAATCACCATACCCGTTGTACGAAAGGAGCCGGAAGAAATAGCCGCGGCGATATCGCGGCTATCATAATGATGATCAGCTAATTGCTGAACCTCTTTGACACTATAATGTGTTTCTAATGATAAGGTTTGACGGGCCGCTGCGCTCATCACTAAATGGGTTTCCACATTCTTAACAGGTTTTAGCACCTCTAATAACCTAACGCCATAGATTGCGCCACTTGCTCCTGTTAACCCAATGATTAGCTTCTTCATTCTGCTCCCCGCACGATTCGATATCACCAACAACCATAGTAGCAATTATCGCAATGAAAAGCCCTTAAATCTATCAACCACAATCCCAGTTATAGACCACTTTGCTGAAATCTTTATTTTTTAAATCTTCAGGATGAATAAAAAAGTTACCGACGCCAATATCGCCCCATAAAATGCCAGTTTCATAATCACTGTCGATTTGCAGTAACAATACATAGTCCTGAATTTCTTTACGATACTCTCTAGGGTCGGTTTGAGTAAAGAAAGGATAGCCGCCAATACGATGACCGTTCGACACAAAGTGTTCATTGTAAGGTTCTAGCCATTCATCGTAAAAATCCTCGCCTTCAAACTGATCTTCGTAATCATACAGATCATCAACATCTAAAATTTTGCGGCCAAACTGAAAGTCGTTCGAGCTGATATATTGTGTCGCGGGTGTGAATTCGAGACTAAACTGCCCTTCTATTGGTGAGTAATACTCATCTTCATAAGCGGCTTCAATGGCGGAGAAGTCTTGTTGGAGTTTTGCGTTATCTTCAATAACACTCTCCCAATAGATGACGCGAAAACCGTTTTGGGTTTGTAGATCATCAAAATCCGCACCATACAAATCATCACCGCCGATAAAAAACTGCAATAATCCAGTTGTTGGATAGTTTTCAAGTGGCGGCATTTGTGCGAAATTAATTTGTGCCAATAGTTTTAAAGGAATGCCATCACTATCGACAGGAAAATCTGAGCCTAAAGGCAAATAAGGCATGCCACCAATACGACTTTCCCACAAAATCGGCTGTTCAACAGGCGTGAGTTGCATCTCTATGGTTGGTTTAGCTGTAGCCGTGATTTTATCAACAAAAGGCTTTAAGTTATCGGGTAAGGCTGTTAGGTCAATCATGAGAACTCCAGATGCATGAGGATATTCACAACAAGATACTCAATTAAAAACAGCAATATATCAGATATAACTGGAAATTTTTATTTTAATAACGTGCTTTTAATTCCTAACTTAAATATTGATTTCACAACGATTAATTACCTATTTTATCTCAAATAAGAGCCTAATATCTTTATTGTCTTTTGGTATCTGGTAATCAAATAAAAATCGCTTATGGTGATTAAATAAGAGCAAGAAACCGATTTCAGGTTAGCAACTGTTTTCATCACTGACTAATTTAAAGATTAAAATATATGCAGTTTTTTTGAATGTTTTTATTGAAAAGTATTTGTAGAATCAATCGCGGTGAATAAAAAAATGCCAGCAATCATCTCGCTGGCATTCTTAATATGTATAAAGAAATGATTAACCTTCGTTATAAATTTCTAGGTTCTCAATTTCATTTTGATCTTTAATTTTTAATTCATCGTCTTTACGGAGATTTTCTAAATAATCTAAATAAGTTTGATCAATATCTTTTGTGACATAGATACCATCAAATACAGAGCACTCGAACTCATTAATTTCTGGATTCTCTTCACGAACGGCATCAACCAAGTCATTCAGATCTTGGAAAATTAATCCATCTGCCCCAATCAGTTTACGAATTTCATCGACTTCACGCCCATGGGCGATCAATTCATTCGCGTTCGGCATATCAATGCCATACACATTTGGGAAGCGCACTTCTGGTGCAGCGGAAGCAAAATAGACGTTTTTCGCGCCAGCTTCACGAGCGAGTTCGACAATCTGCTCTGAGGTCGTGCCACGCACGATAGAGTCATCCACTAACAATACGTTTTTATCACGAAACTCTGCACGATTTGCATTGAGCTTACGACGCACCGACTTACGACGCTCCTGCTGGCCTGGCATGATAAAGGTGCGCCCCACATAGCGATTTTTGACAAATCCTTGGCGATATGGTTTATCTAATATGTGGGCAATTTCTAGGGCGATATCGCAAGAGGTTTCTGGAATTGGAATAACCACATCAATTTGCAGATCTTCCCATTCACGGGCAATTTTAGCACCTAATTTCTGCCCCATACGTAGTCTCGCATTGTAAACCGAGATCTTATCAATAAAAGAGTCTGGACGAGCAAAATAGACGTATTCAAATAAACAAGGCGTTAATTGTGGGTTTTCTGCACATTGGCGAGTATACAACTGCCCCTGCTCTGTCACATAAACCGCTTCACCGGGTGCGACATCACGTAAGAATTCAAAGCCTAACGTATCCAACGCAACACTTTCTGAAGCGACCATGTACTCTTGTGCACCGTTTTCTAATATGCGGCGCCCCAAGACCAATGGACGGATACCATAAGGGTCACGAAACGCCAACATACCGTGCCCAATAATCAATGCAACACATGCGTATGCGCCACGCAACCTTTTATGCATTGCCGCAACCGCCGTAAACACATTGTCTGGCTCTAACGGAAAGTGGTCAAAACGGTCTAATTCATAAGCCAATATATTCAACAAAATCTCAGAGTCGGAGGTTGTGTTGACATGGCGGCGGGCGGTTTCAAATAAACGGCGCGTTAATTCATGCGCATTTGTCAGATTACCATTATGAGCAAGGGTGATACCAAAAGGTGAATTCACATAGAAGGGCTGCGCTTCTGATGCACTCGAACTACCTGCGGTTGGGTAACGGACATGACCGATCCCCATATTACCTTGTAGTCGGAGCATGTGCCGCGTTTCAAAGACATCTTTGACGAGGCCATTCGCTTTACGTAAGCGAATATTATTTTTGCCATCAATGGTAGCAATCCCTGCTGCATCTTGCCCACGGTGCTGAAGCACCGTCAAAGCATCATAAATTGATTGGTTAACCGGCGTAACACCGGCGATACCGACAATACCGCACATTTAGTCTTTCCTCATCAGCCAGACGGAGAAATATTCTCCGGTAGGAAACTTGACGCATTTTGCAGGTAGTCAAAGAACCACCTGATTATATGACTGAACTGCGGAATAAGTTCCGAACGTTGCCAATCCTCACTTTGAGGTAGGGGCGTAAAAGTATCGAGAAAAAAGAGTAATGCCGATACAATCAATACCCCACGCAACGCTCCGAAGCAGATCCCCAGAACACGATCTGTACCCGATAAGCCAGTCTTTTGAACCAGAGAACTAATGACATAGTTCACAACAGCACCGACAATTAATGTCGCAATAAATAATGCTGCAATGGCGATACCATTTCGTACCAGTATATCCTCAAAGCGCGTAAAGTATTCCGCCAAGTAAGGATAAAATGTACTAGCAACAAAAAAAGCACAACCCCATGTGATTAGTGACAACGCCTCTCGAACAAACCCACGGATCAGGCTTACCAATGCCGAGAAGCCAATGATGGCAATAATTGCGTAATCTAACCAGACCATATCTTATTCCAAAATTCGCACCCACGGCAGTGGCTGGAGTGCATTCTAACAGAAAACGAAAACGTTTGCGTAACCAATTTACATACAATTTAAAAAAACCAGCGGCGAAAAGAAAAATTCATCTTCGCCGCTGTAATTGATTAAAAGCTCAGGCTTTTTGTGATATTCCTATTTTAATATCATGGCTTAAAAGCCCTAATCTCTCCCTGTAGCCCCGTGATTGAACGTAGCTCAGGTAGTGCGCCTTCTAACAATTGCCTTGAAGCTTCTGGTCCGACAAAAATTCGCGTCAGTTGCCCATTGACTGGCCGTGAAGGTACGGTATAAACCTGATACCCTGACAACCTCAATTTTGCGACAATTTCCTCAACTTTTGCTGCATTTTTCAACGCCCCAAGCTGTACCACAAAAGCTTTACCTTGTGGGGCCTGTACTTCTGGCTTAGGCTCAGGTTTTGGCTTCGGCTCTACTTTAACCTCAGGTTTTGGCGTTGGTTTAGGTTCAGGCTTTGGCTCCACCTGTTTAGGTGCCTCAGCAGGGATATTCGGCACCTCTTGAGGTTGAGAGGCAGAATTTGCAGCGGCTTGTTGCTCACGCTGTCGCTGTTGCTCCTCCTGCTTCTGCTCGGAAATCGCTTCTGACAGCATAGCCTCAGAAGCTTGGCCTGACGCCGGATTTTGTGCCAGCGGTGCAATAGCTTCGATATCCTGTTCATCACCAGGTTTAGGAATAATAGGAATGGCCGCAAATTCATTTTCATTATATTTCTTATCGCCATCAAGTAGCGCAGGCAATACAATGACCCCCGCCGCGATTAAAACAATGGCACCGACAAGACGATTCTGAAATTTACTCGCCACCGATTTTATCCTTTTGAATTTTCTAACAACATCATTACGTGAGCGACCGTATGGAATGAGCCACAAACAACAATGATGTCGTTATCTGTTGCATCAAGGCACGCTTTTTGCCACGCGTCATCGACTGAATCAAATACTTGAGGTGAATCAAGATATTGACTCAACTGCGAGGCAGGCGCCCCACGAAACTCAGTAAGAGGAGCCACATACCAATCCGTCACTTGCTCTGATAAACAGGTGAGTGTACCTTGAATATCTTTATCTCCAAGCATTCCCACCACGGCTCTGACACGACGCCCTTCCACAGCAGGCAGTTGTGCTAAGCGGTTTATCAAATATCCAGCAGCGTGCGGGTTATGCGCGACATCCAAAATCATTAATGGCTTTTCACCAATAATTTGGAAGCGCCCCGGTAACTGAGCCGATCGCAAGCCGTCATGAATTGCCTGATCAGTGATTTTAATCGCAAGTTGGCTATCAATCTCTTTAAGGCAACATATCACCCCCAATGCGGTCGCTGCATTTGCTAACGGCACATTAGGTAGTGGTAAATTCAGCCATTGGCATTGACGACTCTGCCATGCCCAACAATCATGCTGTTGTTCAAATGACCAATCTTTATCCCGACGAAACAGCAACGCACCGATATTTTCGGCATGTTGACCAATTGACTGAGGCATATCAGGTTCACCGACAACCGCATAGCGACCACCGCGGAATATACCGGCTTTCTCAAAACCGATATGTTCCCTATCTGACCCTAACCAATCGGTATGGTCGAGTGCAATACTGGTCACCGCCGCGACATCTGCATCGACGATATTCGTCGCATCCAAGCGACCACCTAAACCCACTTCAAGGATCACGACATCCAATGAGGCTTGCTTAAATAACGTTAATGCCGCCAGCGTGCCATATTCAAAATAGGTTAAAGAAATATCGCCTCGCTCTTGTTCAATCTCAGCAAAGGCACGGCAAAAGTCGGACTCGGTCAATTCCGAACCTTGGATACGAACACGTTCCGTATAACGAACAAGGTGTGGTGAGCTGTAAACACCTACTTTCAGACCGGCAGCCATCAAAATAGATTCAATCGTATGGCAGGTTGTACCTTTACCATTAGTACCACCGACGGTAATGACGCGAGGTGCGGGTTGTGTTAAACCCATTTTGCGGGCGACTAAGCCAACTCGCTCTAGCCCCATATCAATATTTTGGCTGTGCAAGTTTGTCTGATAAGAGAGCCAAGCCTCCAGCGGAGACTCGGCATTAGGGATTGTAAACTGATTATTCATCATCTTTTTTATGCTTAGCAGAGTCCTTTACTTGCTCAGGAGCATCGATGACAGCATCGTCACTGGCGATATCGATTTTCACATCCTCTTCTTCGACGACTAATGTATCTTCAGTGGTATTAAAACTTGGCTTGTTAGTCAACATTGCCAATACATCTGCCAAGGTATCACGCATTTCAGGGCGACGAACAATCATATCAATCGCCCCTTTTTCCAGTAAGAACTCACTACGCTGGAAGCCTTGAGGTAGCTTTTCACGCACAGTTTGCTCGATAACGCGAGGACCTGCAAAACCGATCAGCGCTTTTGGTTCAGCCACGTTGATATCACCTAGCATCGCCAAACTTGCAGAAACCCCCCCCATGGTTGGGTCAGTTAACACAGAAATGTAAGGTAACCCACGCTCTTGCATTTTGGCCAATGCCGCGCTGGTTTTTGCCATTTGCATCAGTGATAACAGCGCTTCTTGCATACGCGCACCGCCACTAGCAGAGAAACAAACCAATGGGCAGTTATCTTCTAGAGCTTGTTCAACCGCACGCACAAAACGTGCACCTACCACGGAAGCCATAGAGCCTCCCATGAAAGAGAACTCAAAAGCCGCCACGACAACTGGCATTCCTTTTAACGTTCCTTTCATTACGACGATAGCATCTTTTTCACCGGTCTCTTTTTGAGCCGCTGAGAGTCTATCTTTATATTTTTTGGAATCACGGAACTTCAGCGCATCTTTTGGCTCAAGCTCACTGCCTAATTCTGTTGTCGAGTTTTCATCGAGGAAAGCTTCAAGACGCTGGCGTGCATGAATACGCATGTGATGATCACATTTAGGGCATACTTGTAAGTTACGCTCTAATTCAGCCCCATAGAGGACTTGCCCACAGCTATCACATTTTGTCCAAACACCCTCAGGGATGTTGACTTTGTTTGATTGGGTCAAGTTACCTTTTTTTAATATTTTTTCAATCCAGCTCATTAATGGACCTTTTCGTCTGATTGATCTCTGACTTTCCTTAGCGAATTCAAGCAACAAAAATAATTGCCACATCAACTCACTCAGGTAAAACGCCAGTATGTAATTTTGTGCCATTAAACCACAATGGTACACCACTGTGGATAAAAACTTTTAAATCCGTTATGGATTATCACTTTTTTCAACCGCAACACGTTTTTCTTTCGCGGCGGCACGACGATGACGAATCACTTCGATCACCCCCGGAAGAATTGAAATAAAGATAATTGCCACTATCAATAATTTCAAATTCTGTTGTATAACGGGTAGATCACCAAACAGATAACCTGCATAAGTGAATGACAGTACCCATAATAACGCCCCTGTCACATTATAAAAGGCGAAATGACGATAAGACATTTTGCCCATTCCCGCAACAAATGGCGCAAATGTTCTAACAATCGGCACAAAACGAGCCAAAATAATTGCTTTACCACCATGCTTCTCATAGAAAGCATGGGTTTTTTCCAGATAAACACGACGGAATATTTTTGAATCCGGGTTTTTAAACAGTTTATCGCCGAAAATACGCCCGATCGCATAATTAACAGCATCACCAAGAATAGCGGCTGTAATCATCAATGCGACCATTAAATGTACGTTTAAATCATTGCTATCTAACGCGGAAATAGCCCCTGCGACAAACAGCAGCGAATCTCCCGGCAAAAATGGGGTAACGACCAGCCCAGTTTCGCAAAACAAGATCAGAAATAAAATACCGTACACCCATACACCATACTCAGCAACTAACTCTGCTAGATGGACATCGATATGCAAAATAAAGTCGATAATAAAACTGATAAACTCCATACAAACCTCATTATCAATAGCATCCATGCTATACTCATGATACCTTCAATGACGGCACTGTTGACTCTGCACATCCACACAAGTCACCTAGCTGCTTCTGAAATTATTTAGAGTATATAAAATTAGATTCACATCAGTTCGTCCGCTAAGAACAACGGCCCCATCACATTCGACGGTAAAGCGAATTTTTCAGGATAATCAACGGATACTAAATACAAACCATCAGCTTTGGCAGTTGCCGCAGCTTTCGTTCTGTCTTTTAGTTCGAGCAATTGTGCCATCCAATTAATATCCTGATTACCGCAGCCAATTTCTAGCAAACTTCCCACTATATTTCTGACCATATGGTGAACAAAAGCATTGGCTTTAATATCCACCACGACATAATTACCGTGACGTGTGACTTGCACATGCATCACATTACGCCAAGGTGTCCGCGACTGACACTGGACTGCTCTGAATGAGGTAAAATCATTTTCCCCCAACAGAGCTTGCGCCGCTTCATGCATCTTTTTTTCATCTAGTGGATAGTGAAAATGTGTCACTCCACTGGACAAAATCGCTGGCCGATAACGGTGATTAAAGATGACATAACGGTAACGGCGTGCTGTTGCACTAAACCTCGCATGAAACTCTTCATCGACAGGTTTACACCAACGTACCGCAATATCCTCTGGCAAATGGGTATTGACTCCCATTGTCCATGCGGCTTCTTTGCGGATCACAGGGGTATCAAAATGCACCACCTGCCCCGTTGCGTGAACCCCTGCATCCGTGCGACCTGCACAAAATACATTAATCGGATGATTCGCTACTTTTGACAAAGCGTCTTCAAGACAGCCTTGCACACTTTTCACTTCCTGTTGGCGCTGCCATCCATAATAACGACTCCCATTGTATTCGATGCCTAACGCAATGCGAGACAACTTTGTTGACTCTGACATCAGTAAAACAACTCCTGAGCCAGTTTTTCAGCCGTTTCCACTGCCATTAAAGCGCCACCGAAACGCACATTATCGGCCACCGACCAAAATTGCAAAATTTCAGGGATACCATAATCATTACGAATACAGCCAATACTTAAGCGATCATTACCCGATGCTTCAGTGACCTGAGTTGGATAATCACCTTCTTCTGAGACCTGAATATCATCAAAACGTTCCAGTTCATCTCGAGCTTCTTCTACTCCAACAGGACGCAATGTTTCGAGATACACCACTTGAGCATTGCCATAAAACACAGGCGATTGAATAAAACTCACCGCAACAGGTAGTCCATCGTCTTGTAAAACTTTTCTGACTTGTTCAACTAAACGGCGTTCTTGCTGTACACTGCCTTCCATATCTGCCAGCATAGGCAACATATTAAACGCCAATTGTTTACTAAAACGCCCTTCTTCCGCAGGAATACCGTTTAATAAGCGAGCACTCTGCCCCGCTAACTCATCAACAGCCGCTTTGCCATAGGAGGAAACAGACAACATGTTTGTTAAGGTGATACGGCCGATACCCGCCGCTTCAATCAATGGCTTCGTCGCACTAAGTAACTGACTTACATAACTATCCGCTAGTGCAATAATATTGCGGTTACGGTAATCAGCAAGCACATGAGGGTTCACGCTGGGAACAACTAAAGGTACGTCAGGTTCAAGCGCAAATACACCACTCGTATCAATCACGATGCACCCTTCTTGGGCGGCACGCTCTGCATAATATAAACTGGCTTCTTCCCCAGCGGCGAAAAACGCGATTTGAGCTTGTGACCAATCAAAATCGGTAGCGTCTTGAACTTGATAACTTTTATTATTAAAACGCAGGCTTTCTCCAGCGCTTCGTTCACTCGCCAATAGATGCAATTCGCCAACAGGGAACTCGCGTTCTTGTAATAATGCTAAAATAGCTTCACCGACAGCCCCGGTGGCTCCCAATAACGCAATATTCCAACCTTCAGTCATTGCTGTTTCTCCAAAAATATAACCATTAAATGAAATCATCTACGCGTCTTAATAAAAGGTTGATGTTACATTCACCAACCTTTATCGAGACACGCTGTGATCACTTAATTAAATGTGCATTAAAACCCAGTGCAGCAAGTTGAGATACCGTTTGTTCATCATCACAGTGCACTTCAAGAGAGGACCACTCACGGCGTTCTTGGTAGTGTTTACGTAATTTGTCAAATTCACCAGGGATTGCCGCTACTTCACGTAGTGCGGCATCATCGCGACGCACATCATACACCAGATGAACTAACCTTTTGAGTTGACTTTGCGTTAATTTACCGAGAAAAGTGATGGCGCTGATCTCCGGTTTCGGTAATAACGATGATAGCGCGATACGGTCCGGTTGACCTAAAAATTGGCAGTACGCTTCATAAACTTGAGTCGTACCACGCGCTTTCCCTTCTAAGGTATAACCTGCGATATGCGGTGTGCCAATATCTACCCATTCTAATAATTCAGTGTCTAAATTAGGCTCTGGCTCCCAAACATCTAACACAACGCTCATGTTTTTGCCTTGCTTTAACAAAGACAATAGTGCTTGATTATCAACAACCTCACCACGACTCGCATTAATTAAAATCGTACCATCACGTAAGTTAGATAAGCGTTCAGCATCCATTAAATGATAGGTTTTATCTGCGCCATCCATATTCAATGGGGTATGGAACGTTAGGATATCCGCATCAGCTAACAAGGTTTCCAGCGGTAAAAACGCCCCTTGTTCCTCCTTTGCTTTACGAGGCGGGTCACATAAAAGCGTTTTCACTCCCCAAGCGGATAATCGGTTAGCGAGGCGTCCACCCACATTCCCGACACCAACAATACCGACCGTTTTATCACGCAAATCGAAATGGTCACGTTCAGCAAGCATCAATAAGGCCGAAAAAACATACTCAACCACCGCAATGGCATTACACCCCGGAGCCGAAGAAAAGGCGATATTGGCTTCCTTCAACCATGCCGTATCTACATGATCAAAACCTGCCGTGGCAGTACCAACAAATTTGACAGGCGTTTCACTTAATAGTGCTCGGTTAACTTTTGTTATCGAACGTACCATTAACGCATCTGCATCCAGAAGTTCAACTTCAGGTACTGGACGCCCAGGTACGGCTTTAACCTCACCCAGTTTGCTAAACAACTGCTGAGCATACGGCATATTTTCATCAACCAAAATTTTCACTTTATTCGCCCCAATCATGTCATTGTATGCTCAATGATCAACATACAAACTACTGTATGGTTGTTTCATTTTATGAGTGCTTATTTTGCCACGTTCCACGCACATTGCCTATGTGCGATTACTGTGATTTCACTATTCTTTCGCACGGAAACGGTCGGGTGTTACCCCTGAGATCTGTTGGAACATCGCAATAAATGCAGACGCTGAGCTATAGCCAACATCCAGTGCGACTTCATGTACGCTTTTCCCTCGTTCCAGTGCAGAAACGGCGTGCAAATAGCGTAAACGCTGACGCCATTCGCTAAACGACATTCCCAGCTCTTGCTGGCAACGACGCGACAATGTACGCTCTGAGGTGTAACTCCGTTTTGCCCAATCCGCAAGTGTGGTGTTATCGGAAGGGTCTTTTTGCAAAGACGCTAGGATTGGCGATAAGAATTTATCTTTGGTGATAGGCAGATACGTTTTTTGGCAAGGTGACACTGCAAATTGGTCAATCAGTACACTGGCTAATCGTATGTCCTCCTCCGTTTGTGGCTCGACGACCCCCCTTTGATAAAGATCGGCCATAATTGTTTGAAAAATAGGACTGAGCTTAATCACACCAGCACGGGATGATAATTTATCGCTAAAACGTTGCGCGAAATCGATAATACGAAATTTCACACTCTGCTTATTAAAGCTTGCATGCTGTGTATTTGCGGGGATCCAAACACAAAATTCCGGTGGTGCAAGGTAGTGTTTGCCTTCGACTTCCATTTCCATAATGCCACACACCACATATAACAATTGACCAAATGGATGGGAATGCGATTTGTACTCGCTTTGAGTATCAATTTGTTCATGGCGCAATGCAATGAATGCAGGTTCGATAATATTGCATTCATTAATCAGCCATGTTGGTGATTTTTGATCTTGTTGCATAAATGTTGTCTGAAAACCGTTATCGAATGTCTGGATATCAGTATATATAAAAAATCTGACAACGGTATACTAACGCCACTCATTAGGGAGAAACTTTTAATGAAAAATTTATTATTTCCGCTAATAGCGGTTTTACTTTGGTCAATGAATGCGATAGTGAATAAAGCCGCGGCAACCGCTATCGATCCCGCCGCAATATCCTTTTACCGTTGGGCATTAGCTCTGCTTGTCATGACTCCATTTGTGCTACGCTCTGTCTTGCGTCACTGGTCGATAGTCAGAAAACATTGGTGGCAACTCGCCATTTTAGGGGCGCTGGGTATGATGCTCTACCAAAGCTTAGCCTATTATGCCGCTCATTCTGTCAGTGCAACCTTTATGGGAATTATGAACTCCTTAATCCCATTATTAACCGTTGTCATCAGTATTTTTGTCCTGCGAGTGATCCCAACCGTTGGTATTTTTATCGGTACTCTGTTATCGCTGGCGGGTTTAACTTGGTTAGTCAGCCAAGGTAACCCTGCAACGCTCTTTTCCCAAGGATTAGGCACCGGTGAGCTGTTGATGTTGATTGCCTCTGCCGCTTATGCCTTATATGGCGTCTTAACTAAGCGTTGGGCTATTCAATTATCAAGTTGGGATTCACTGTATGTACAAGTTTTCTTTGGCGTTATTTTATTAATTCCCAATTTCTTATTGGCAGATGACGTGTCGCTTAACCGTCACAACATTGGTCTTGTGGCCTTCGCGGGTATTGCAGCCTCTATCCTCGCACCTGCATTGTGGATCCAAGGGGTTATGCGCCTAGGCGCCAATACGACCTCGATTTTTATGAATTTAGCGCCAGTATTTACAGCAATCATCGCTATCTTTGCGCTCGGTGAAGAGCTGCAAAGCTACCATTTAATTGGTGGTGGCGTGGTATTATTAGGTGTTATGTTAGCACAGCAATTACGTACCCCTCTGACTCATCTTTTTAAGAGCAAGAAAAAAATTGAGCAGAAAAAAGATTGCTTAAACGACTCCTAGCAGTAAAATTAAGCTTCAAGCAATGCAATGTCGTAATCCATATGCCCCACACTTGTGGGGCTATGTTTTTTATTATGACCTATTAATTAGAATAGTTTGAACTAAATATAAATAAGCAAAACATTCCGTTTTGGACAAGTTATTCGCTAAGCAATTAATATTATCAGGAAAAGGAAATTTTTTATTCCACTGCCGTTAGATATCGTGCAAATCACGGCATGCTGGCTAAAACAACCTGACGCAATTTTTGCTTCAGGTTTTCCTGAAAAAGATCAGTTTATTCTTTAATACCCCAAGCGTTAACAACTGTAAACTAGCATTGATAATATATAAGTAATCGCGTTTAAAATAATAGTACAACTTGATTTATGATGAATATGAAAAAGGATAACCATGCTCCCTAATATTAAGCCACTGATAACACCGACTGTGCTTTTAACTGCATTGATAAGCCTAAGTTTTATTCCATCAATAAGTCAGATATCACCACTATCACCTAGTTATGCATTTTCTCAATCCGATGCCCCCCAAAAGGATTTAATATCACTGACCGAAAGTGCCAATAATGACTTATCATCAACGGTTAATCTCCCTACTATTTTTTCAATGATTGTTGACGATCATTATGCAAAAAAAGCTTATTTACTGTATCAAATCTATAATGGTGACAAATATGGAAAAAGTTTAAAACCCGATCAATTGCAGGCTCAAAAATACCTTCAGCTAGCTGCCGAACTTGGGCATCAAGATGCATTAATCGAAATGATTGACCAATCAACCAACCTTTATAATGCACCAGGGAAGTATCTTGATAGTCAAGCCAAAAAATATATCAATATGCTGCTAGAAAAATATCCGAATTCTCCAAAAACACTGATCACTGTAGGAAACCTCTATGCAGACTATAGAAAGCATTTTTATAATCCTGAAAAATCATTTGAACTAATTCAAAAAGCTAGTGAAATCTCACCATCAGCAGAAATCAACTATGATCTCGCAAAAAAGTACGCTCTAGCGCTAGGTACAGAGCAAAATTTAAAAAAGGCGATCAGTCTTTTACAAGAAAATATTACGAATGATAAATTAGTACAAGATAGTCAATATGCATTAGCACGACTCTATTTTCAATTTGATGTATCCGATGAAATTGGAAAAGATTTCGTTATGGATATACTCAGAGAAAGTGTTGAAAGAAATAAGTCCGCCTTGTTTCCAGATTATAGCTTAGCGCATTACTATGCAGACTACCTTTTAGAACAAGATCCGATTAATAATAGAGAATATGCTTTTTCCTTATACAATAGAGCAAGTCATTATTTTACTGATGCGAATATACATCATGCATTAGCGCTAATAAAATATGAAAAACACGAAAAAGAACAAGCCGCCTACCTTATTTTATCAACTTTAAAAGCGGATCAAAAATATCATTATCTCACCACAATAGAGCGTCAAAACGCTTATAACTTGCTCTTTAAACACTTTCTTGACTATCCTGGAACAATTCAATTTCTTGTTGAACAGTCACTTAATAATGAGCAAGTAAAATCAGCTATTCAACCTCTATTAAAGCAAAACCCTGACGCAAAGTTTAAATATGCCATAGCGAATGTTAACCGTATGAGCATCAAGAATACAATTGATGACAAGGCGTTAGCATTACATTATCAAGACATAATTACAGCCGCAGAACTGGGTTCCATTGATGCAATGCTGTTTATTATTCATGGTAAAGTCGATGATGACCGTCTACCCGGAACTCTTTTTGATGATAATAGATTTGACCAACTCACGGGGATAACGAATGATGATCGTTGGATGTGGCACAATAAATGCGCTGACCAAGGAAGTAACCGCTGTTTAGCCGAACTTGGTTATCGCTACCAATATGGTAAATTTGGCGTCGAAAAAGACTATTCAAAAGCACTTAAATATTATAAGCGCATTCATATTACACCGGATAATTATGAATTTCTTAATTATGAATCCGATATGAAGCTTATTGAAAAAGAACAACAAAAATTCAATGAGCTACTCAATCAATACAACAATAATGATGCCGAAGCCACCCACAGGCTAGCCGATGTCTATCGATTTGGTAAATATGGGCAAAAAGAAGACAATGTTAAGTGGCTTAAATATCTAGATCAAGCAGCAAACTTAGGTAGTGCTAAAGCATTACATGAATTATGGTCCTATTATGAGGATGAAGGTCAGCTCGAAAAAAACAGAGCTAAAATCATGAGCTATTATAGCAAGCAGATCGCCTCTGGGAATCAATCTGCTGCTCTCACCTTAGGCTTAAATTATTTATATGGGTTACACCTTGTTAATGCGAACCGAACGAAAGCGCGTGAATTATTGAAGAAATCAGGTAAAGATGGTGAGCGCTATCTCGCTGAAATGGATAAGTTTGATGAGAAATATACATTAAAAGATAAAAATGCCACCACTAATTATCAACTAGGCGTTGCACACACATATGGTCGGGGCGCCAGCATTGATCATTTAAAAGCGAGGCAATTTTTTAAAACCGCAGGAGAACAAGGCCATCAAGAATCTGCTTACACATATATTAGGTCATTGCAAAATGGTATTTATGATTATAAAAAAAATCGCTGGATCGCAGAACCTAATTGGTATGAAGCTATTTCGTGGCTAAAACAATACCCTCTCGCATGTTGTCAGGAAGATGAACTGCTTCGCTATAATACACTGGTATTACCGGCTTTAAATAATGATATTAATGCGACATTAAAACTTTCTCATTGGTATATTGAGCAACAACAACATACTGCTGCGGCCTATTGGTATAACAAATTACTTGATAAAAAAGATTTAAATATCATTATTCCTGCGCTTGATAAAATCATTACGAATGATGGCAAAAAGCGTGAATTGTACTCAGCGGGAACCTTGAAAAATGACTTATATTCTAAAGTACACTTTGCGTCTTTAGCTGTAAATAATAAAAAAGTCGCTGCAAACCCTGAACTCTACCAGTCTATGATTCAATTTCTACATGAGGGATTAGGCTCAAGCGATCCTATCATTTCAGATCTTGCATTTAACTCTTTACTTACTGCCTATAGAGATGGAACCGAACAGTATAGTTATATATTCCGTCGCCCGATAAATGAGAAAGCGTATGTAGAATTATTGGAGTCACAGTCTAAAAATCGTGATGATGTTCTCATGTTATTGTCAGAATATTACACAACCCAAAATCCCCAAAAGGCTCTAGATTATGCTCAAAAGGCTTATGAAAAAGGTGATATCAGAGCAGCTAAATATCTATATAATTTTTATTATGCTCACCTTGATGTCAATCATGAAAATCTTAAGCGTACTACTCAATATCTCAAAAAATATCTCAATATGAGGGAAAGTGCTGATGAGAAGATTATCAATGAGCTTACTCTTCCTACTGAACATATAATCGGCATTGCTGATATCTATTTCGAAGGCTTTTACGATATGCCACGAGATCTAGATAAGGCAATTGAGATGTATCAATATTTATTAAAATATGAACCTGAAATTGCTTTAGAAAAACTTTATGAGTCACATATCCTAAACGGAAATACCAATGAAGCTTATTACTATGCATTAATTCTCAATAAAGATACGGATAATGTCACCATGTTTAATACGCTAACAGATGTACAACGTGAAGCTATCAAAACACGTGTACAAGATTATTTTGATAACAAAAATACGAATAAATAAGTTAATTACAGCAATGAGGGTGCTAATGTTGATTATATTAATACCCTCATCTGACTTATCACTGGCTAGTTTGAAACACCACCTTTGCCAACAAACCACCGAGTTCTCTTCCCTTCAATAATTGCAGGTCGGTACCATGATAAATCGCAATATCTTTCACTAACGCAAGCCCGAGACCTGATCCTTCCATAGCTAATGCATTATTTAAGCGTGTAAATGCTTCCATTGAGCGACTGATTTTTTTATCGGGGATACCGGGTCCTGAATCTTCAACTTCTAATATGGTATGCTGTTTGTTTTCACTTAATAATATCCGTACCGTTACAATGCCGTTATCAGGGGTATATTTAATGGCATTATCGATTAAGTTCGCACACATTTCTGCCAATAAAATAGGCTCACCTTTAATCCATGATTGCTCTTGTCCTTCATAACCAAGGTCAATTCCTTTACTTTCGGCTTGCCCCAATCGTGTAAAACAAGCCTGTTGGACTAACTCCACTAAATTAATCGCGCGATAGTGACGAATAGCCTCTTTCTCATGCGCTTTTAAACGCGCGAGTTGCAATAACCTATCAGTTAAGACAATCGTACTGTCGAGGGTTTTATTAATCGCATGCAGACTTTGCTGCCGCTGAACTTCATTTGTACTATTCAGGGCAACCGACACTTGGGTTTTAAGTACCGTTAAAGGTGTTTTCAATTGATGAGAAGCGTCGGCACTAAAGCGCTCTTGGCGTTTAACCATCCGTTTTAGCCTTTCAATATAGCGATTCAGGGCGTCCACGAGTGGCGATAATTCAGACCATGGCAGAATATCAGGAATAGGTGTGAGATCATTAGCAGAGCGCCCCATCATTAACTGAGATAACTTTTTCAACGGCGTTAATAGCTTACTCAGTAATAAATAGGCCAGCACTAATGTCAGGAACACGACAGTACCTTGGCTCATTAATGAGGATATTAATAGTTGACGAGCAAACTCATGCCGCGAAGAGACTGTTTCAGCAACGCGAATTTGCACCATTCCCATCATGCCACCTTCATTTATCGGTTGATAAAACGTGGCCACACGGATAGGCAAACCTTTATATTCGGCATCATAAAAATAGACCAGCGCCGTATAGTACTGAGAGCGCATCCAATTTGGGGGGATTTCAGGTAGGTCATCATAGCCAGAAATCGTTTCACCATTAGGCGCAATCACTTGGTAAAACAATCGGTCATTAATATTTCGTTCGAAACTGTCTAAAACGACATAAGGAACATCAACAATCAAATGACCGTTTTCAACCTTTAGCCGCTCGGCAACAGTACGAGCCGAAGCCAATAATGTCCGATCATAGGCCTGATTTGCCGCGTTTTTGGCACTGTAATAGTGAGTATAAACGGAGAATCCCCCCAACATAATGAGGGGGATACCGAAAAAGAGCAGTAACTGATGAAAGAGAGAGCGTGGATGAGAGACTAATTTCATACACTACACTGCTCTAATCGGTATCCTAATCCGCGAAGCGTATTGATATTGACATCGGTTCCTGTGAGTTTTTTTCTTACTCGATGCACATACAATTCAATACTCTGTAAGTTAGCTTCATCGGACAATGAAAAAACCTGTTCGAATAATTGTGTCTTTGAGACAGGCCGCCCACGACGATGAAATAATGTATTAAGTACTGCGAATTCTCTTGGTGTTAAGGCCAGCGGCTCTTTATCCACTAAGAAATAGCCTTCTTCATGGTAGCAAAGTGAACCAAAACGTTGTGGCTCATTCACCTGCCCTTGGCTCCGCCGTAATAATGCTCTGATCCGAGCTTCTAATTCCGCTAAATCAAACGGTTTAGTGAGATAATCATCTGCCCCTGCATTTAACCCTTTGACCCTATCTGAGACATCTGAGTTTGCCGTTAACAACAACACGGGGATCTCTTGACCCCGTTTTCTCATTTGGGCAAGTACTTCTAACCCGCTGAGCCTTGGCAACGACACATCTAATACCACTAATGAGTAGCTTTCTGTTTGTAATAATTGATCAGCAATCGCGCCATCACTCGCAATATCGACAGCAAAGCCGGTCGAACTAAGCGCTTTTTGTAACCATAACGACAACTCGTCATGATCCTCAACCAATAATATTCTCATTTGTATGCTCTCAATTCATTCAATACTGAGTATACGTTCGCATTAACCCCTGAGAAATAAAATACTTAAGCACAATATTTTCAAGGTGGCTCACAAGAATATTATATGAATACAAATTAACATTAAATTAACAAGTTAAAACTACTAATAATAAACAATCTGATATTCATCACAAAAAAACAACTTCATTTGTTAATGAAAGGTAAATGAAAGCTTTATGAGCCCATGATGATGATTAGAAAAACAACAATGACATCTCTTTTTGTCTGCTTTTTTGTGAGGAAATAAAGAATGAAAAAAACATCATTAGCGACACTCGCTGCTGCCCTTTTCTTTGCTGGTCTTAACCAAGCTGCGGCTCTACCTGAGCGTACTGAATGTATCGCACCAGCAAAACCCGGCGGTGGATTTGATTTAACCTGTAAGTTAGTGCAAGTTTCCCTACTCGAAACCAAAGAAATTGAAAAACCCATGCGTGTTACCTATATGCCTGGTGGTATTGGCGCGGTGGCTTATAATGCCATCGTTGCACAACGCCCAGCCGAAGCTGGCACAATCGTTGCTTTCTCAGGCGGCTCACTGCTTAACCTAGCGCAAGGGAAATTTGGTCGTTACAACGAAAATGATGTACGTTGGCTCGCCAGTGTGGGAAGTGATTACGGCATGATAGCGGTTCGTGAAGACTCTCCTTATAAAAATCTAAAAGATCTGATGGAAGCATTCAAAAAAGACCCTAACAGTATCGTCTTTGGTGCTGGTGGATCGGTAGGTAGCCAAGATTGGATGAAGACGGCATTACTCGCGAAACAGATTGATGTGGATCCGCGCAAAATGCGCTATGTGGCCTTTGAAGGCGGTGGCGAAACTTTAACTGCACTGTTAGGTAATCACATCCAAGTCATGTCGGGTGATATGAGTGAAATGGCTCCTTACCTTAATGATGGGAAAGTGCGTGTATTAGCCGTTTATTCCGATAAGCGCCTTGGTGATGGCCTTGAAAATATTCCAACAGCGAAAGAACAAGGTTACGACATTGAGTGGCCGATTATTCGTGGTTTCTATATGGGGCCAAAAGTCTCAGATGAAGATTATAATCAATGGGTTGAAGCCTTCAAAAAACTCCAACAAACCGATGAGTTCAAGAAACAACGTGAGCTACGCGGGTTATTTGAATATAACTTAACAGGTCAAGAGCTGGATAGTTATGTCAAAAAAGAGATCGAGCAATACCGCGAACAAGCTCGTTCATTTGGCTTAGCGAAATAACGGAGGCCAATAATGAGCCAACGCATATTCGCCATTGTCTGGCTAATATTGTGTGGTATCGGCCTCTATATTGGCTGGGGGATACAAAGTGAATACGCCTATGAACCACTTGGCCCCCGCCCTTTTCCGATAGCCATACTTTCGTTAATGGCTTTATGCGCATTCATCTTACTTGTTGGTAAACAAGAAGCGATTGAATGGCCTAAGGCATATGTGTTACGTCGCTTAGTATTACTCATCCTTTCATTGGTTATCTATGCTTGGGTATTTGAGTGGCTAGGCTTCCCGTTATCGACCTCTCTATTGACTATCAGTATTGCGTTGCTGTTTGGCGCGACACCTATTGCTGCCATCATTTCCGGCCCAGTATTAGGTATCACGCTTTTTTATGCTTTCGACAAGCTACTGGATGTCACTTTGCCAATTGGCAACTTGTTTAATTAAGGAGATAGCCATGGAAACTTGGATGTACCTTTCACAAGGCTTTGAAGTGGCACTAATTCCACAAAACCTAGTGATCGCACTTATCGGTTGCTTTATTGGTACGGTTGTCGGTATGTTGCCTGGATTAGGGCCAGTAAACGGCGTTGCAATACTTTTACCGCTCGCTTTTGCCCTTAAACTGCCTGCTGAATCGGCTTTAATATTGTTGGCAACCGTCTACCTAGGCTGTGAATATGGCGGTCGAATCTCGTCTATTTTATTAAACGTGCCCGGTGATGCTGCCGCGATTATGACAACCCTTGATGGCTACCCTATGGCAAAACAGGGTAAAGGTGGGGTGGCGTTATCAATTTCAGCGGTAAGTTCCTTTATCGGCTCTACTATCGCTATCTTCGGGATCATTCTATTCGCCCCATTACTTGCACAATGGGCGCTGGCGTTCGGCCCCGCCGAATACTTTGCGCTCATGGTATTTGCCATCGCGTGCCTTGGCAGTATGATGAGCCAAAACCCAGTTAAATCCCTACTGGCTGCATTAATTGGCCTCGCATTCGCCACGGTGGGTGTTGATGCAAACTCTGGTGAGTACCGCTTTACTTTCAATAGTGTCAATTTATCGGATGGCATCCAATTTATTGTGCTCGTTATTGGGCTATTTTCCGTTAGTGAAATTCTATTGATGTTAGAAGGAACTGCAACAGGCCAAGGGCTGATCCGTAAAACAGGCCGTATGCTGTTCAATCGTAAAGAGGCTAAAGCTTGTGCTGGCCCTACGTTACGCTCCTCTTTTATCGGTTTTTTTGTCGGTGTCCTCCCCGGAGCAGGTGCTACCATCGCCAGTGCTATTACCTATATGACAGAGAAAAAAATCAGTGGGGCTAACAACCAGTTTGGTAACGGTGATGTACGAGGTGTTGCAGCGCCAGAAGCTGCTAATAATGCTTCAGCCTGTGGCTCATTTATCCCAATGTTGACCCTTGGGGTTCCCGGTTCAGGTACGACCGCCGTTATGATGGGCGCATTAACACTGTATAACATTACTCCAGGTCCTGGCATGTTCACGGAACAACCGGATATTGTGTGGGGATTAGTCGCGGCATTGTTGATAGCCAATATCGTTTTATTGATCATGAATATTCCATTAATTGGGCTATTCACACGCATGCTCTCTGTGCCACTTTGGTTCTTAGTACCGACAATCGCCACCATATCAGCCGTTGGAGTATACGCGGTTCACAGTACTACATTTGACTTACTACTCATGATGGGACTTGGCATATTTGGCTATATCCTACGGAAAATGAATTTCCCATTATCGCCGTTGATCCTTGGCTTTGTTCTTGGCGAGATGTTGGAACAAAATTTACGTCGCTCTTTATCTATCAGTAATGGTGATTTCGATATTCTTTGGAGTAGTTCGATTTCTCAATGCTTACTGGTAATAGCTGTACTTGTTCTCGCTCTACCACCAATTATTAAATTAATACGTAAAAAGCGCCAACACCAACCATCCACCCTCTCGGATTAAGCTTATATTATCTCATCGATTTCTCTGTAAACTTTGCCCCGACCGGTAGTTAGGGGCATTTTTTATTACTGAGCATCACATTGCATTTAGTACAAGGCGTTAAACATTCAGCAAGTCAGCCAATGTTCCCTTTACCTATTTATACTCAGTGAGCACTCTTAGACGACATTATTTGTTATGCTTAAATTGTTACAAGCTTTTTTTAAATGGCAGCCTAAGCCACTTCATCATAATCAATTTGTGACTGTATTCAATAACCTATACCAAATCAGTAGCGAGTACCCTGCCACAATAACGTATAAAGATAATGGTGAGCTATTAGCGAAAACGGTTGGTAAAGTCCATCTGTATTGCGATGGCAAATTGGTACTACGCCTCACTAAGAATGTCAGTGTCATTACAATTGGCGTAGTGGATAACAAAGCAAAAGTGATTAATATTAAAAAAGATGTGTTCCGTTTTCCGTCAAATACATCATCATCACATCCGCCCTATTTATCACCAAGCAGTGATTCAGACAGCCATCATCATACAAGTCGTTCTGACGATAACCATAGTGGCCACTTTTCAGGCGGTGATTCAGGTGGAGGAGATTGTGGCGGTGGCGGCGGCGGTGATTGACCATAAAAAAAAGCGAGAATCGAGGTTCTCGCTTTTAATTTGATAGCGTGAAAGACCAATTAGCCTTTATATTTGCTCATCACTAACGTTGCGTTAGTCCCCCCAAAGCCAAAGCTGTTAGACATAACTGTCTCTAATGCTTGCTCTGTCGGTTTCGTAACAATATTCAGCCCTTGAGCTTTAGGGTCTAAGTTTTCGACGTTGATACTTGGTGCAATAAAGCCATGCTCTAACATTAATAAGCTATAAATGGCTTCGTGAACACCCGCAGCACCTAAAGAGTGCCCTGTCATTGCCTTAGTGGCAGAAATAGCGGGTGAGTCATTACCAAATACTTCTTGAATCGCTTCGAGCTCTTTCGTATCACCCACAGGGGTAGAAGTACCATGTGTATTGATGTAATCAACCTTACCATCAATGCTTTGCATAGCCATTTGCATGCAACGTACTGCACCTTCACCTGAAGGGGCAACCATGTCAGCACCATCTGACGTTGCGCCATAACCAACAATTTCAGCGTAGATATGGGCACCACGAGCGAGCGCGTGCTCAAGCTCTTCAACCACCACGATACCACCGCCACCTGCAATAACAAAACCATCGCGGTCAGTATCGTAGGTTCTTGATGCTTTGCTTGGAGTATCATTGTATTTTGTTGACAATGCACCCATTGCATCGAATTCACAGGTCATTTCCCAGCTCAACTCTTCACCGCCACCTGCAAATACAACGTCTTGTTTACCTAACTGGATCAATTCAACTGCATGACCAATACAGTGTGCAGAAGTGGAGCAAGCAGAGCTGATTGAGTAGTTCACCCCTTTAATTTTAAAAGGTGTTGCTAAGCAAGCTGAGATCCCAGATGCCATAGCTCGTGTAACCATGTAAGGGCCTACACCACGAAGGCCTTTTGCACGCATACCATCAGAGCCAGCAACTTGGTTACGCGGAGAGCCCCCGCCAGAACCAACCACTAAACCAGTACGTAAATTCGAAACTTGTTCGTCTGTTAAACCCGAATCACTAATTGCCTGCTCCATAGACAGATAGGCGTAAACTGAGCAATCACTCATGAAACGGCGGATCTTACGATCAATCAGACCGTCAGTATCCATTTTTACATTACCCCAGACGTGGCTACGCAGCCCCGCCTCTTTGAATTCTTCTGAGAAAGTGATCCCGGAACGACCTTCCTTCAGAGAAGCCAGTACTTCTTCCTGGTTATTACCAATACTGGAAACAATACCCAGGCCAGTGATGACTGCACGCTTCATTCATTACCTCATGTCTTTTAATAATGTGAGTACGGGATTACAGGTTGTCACTTTAGCTTACACTTGTAAGCTGAACAAGTCCGATCAGGGTAAATATTTGTATTTTTTTTTCATCGAACATAATAACATTTTTGTTCAAAGGTAGCCTTGATGCCTGTTCGGCGCTAAAATTCAATGATTATTTGGATAAGAACAGGCATAAGTGTGAAAAAGTCAGCCGTGCAAACAGCCCGCCTTAGCTGGAATGATGAAGGTACGCCAGTATCAGAACAATTTGATGATGTCTATTTTTCTAATCAAGATGGACTTGAAGAAACTCGCTACGTTTTTTTACAAGGAAATCAATTTCCAACGCGCTTTGAAATACATCCTTTTGAAACCTGTGTTATTGCCGAAACAGGCTTCGGTACTGGGTTAAACTTTCTTACTTTATGCCAATGTTTTGAAGAGTTTAAGCAAAATCATCCCAACGCAAAACTACAACGCTTACACTTTATCAGTTTTGAAAAATACCCCCTCAGCCAAGAAGACCTAAAAGCAGCCCACAGCCGTTGGCCTGAGCTAGATCCACTCTCCCAAATGCTCTGTGAAAAATGGCCTGATCCCCTACCCGGTAACCAACGTATTATCTTAAAAAATGGGGAAATCATTCTTGATTTATGGTTTGGTGACGTAAATGAACAATTACCTCTACTTAATAGCAATTTAAACAATAAGATAGATGCTTGGTTTTTAGATGGATTTGCACCTTCTAAAAACCCACAAATGTGGAGCGAACAACTGTTCACTGCAATGGCTAAATTTGCCCGCCAAGGAGGCACTTTTGCGACCTTTACCTCTGCGGGTTTTGTGAAACGCGGATTACAACAAGCGGGTTTCACTATCAAAAAAATTAAAGGTTTTGGTCGTAAACGGGAAATGTTAACAGGCAGCTTAGCGGATAAGCATGACGAAATGATGACACCTTGGTTCGCTCGTCAGCCAGCTGCAATACCAACCGATGTTGCTATCATAGGCGGAGGTCTCGCCAGTTTAACCACCGCCTATGCCTTAAATCAGCGCGGTGCTAACGTCACGCTCTATTGCAAAGACCAACAAGTGGCACAAAATGCTTCTGGCAACCGCCAAGGGGCGGTCTACCCACTTCTCAATGGGCGTGATAACCCTCTAGAGCGTTTTTTCGTCAGTGCGTTCCCTTATGCGCACCGCTTTTATCGTCATCTTTCCCAATCGGGGATCCCATTTGATAGCCAATGGTGTGGTGTTTCTGAGCTAGCCTACCATGAAAGAAGCCGCAAAAAAATTGATGCGATGCTGCAAACTGAGTGGCCTGCTGCGTTCGCGGCTGCAAAGACACGTGAGCAGTTAACCGAGTTAGCAGGTCTTGATGTTAACCATGCTGGTATTCATTATGCTAAAGGGGGATGGCTTTGCCCCGCTCAATTATGTGAAAGCCTTATGCGCTATCTCGCTGAAAAAGGCGTTCAATTTCATTTTAATCACGATGTTGAGCAATTACAGCATTCTGAGGAAGGGTGGACTTTATCAGCGAATGTTTCCGGCAAACAGCAACAATATTTGCATCAAACGGTTGTCATTGCTAATGGTCATTTACTTACCCAGTTTCAACAAACCCAACAACTTCCAGTGACCCCCGTGAAAGGGCAAGTGAGTCATATCCCAACGACACCATCATTAAGCCAACTTAACAATGTATTATGCTATGAAGGTTATTTAACCCCAGTAAATCCCAATAACCAGCAGCACTGTATTGGGGCAAGTTACCAGCGTAACCACTTAGATTTTGCATACAGTGAAGTAGACCAGCAAGATAATCGCCAAAAACTGCTCAATAGTTTGCCCGATGTGAGTTGGCCAGAAGAGGTTGATGTTTCTGCTCAACAAGCTCGCCAAGGGATCCGCTGTGTGATCCGCGACCATATGCCACTAGTGGGGAATATCCCTCACTTTACGCAATTAATGGCAGCTTATGAAAATTTACCTGAACAGATGGAAAAACAGGCAAATATTGTACTCGCCCCAACCTATCCTAATCTCTTTATCTTAGGGGCGTTAGGCTCACGAGGGCTTTCAACCGCGCCTTTGTGTGGTGAGTTACTCGCCGCACAAATCTTTAATGAACCACTGCCTTTAGATGATGAAACGTTAGCCGCATTGCACCCTAACCGCTTTTGGGTGAGAAAATTGCTCAAAGGCCGTGAAGTTAAAGTGATGCTACAAGAAAACATCATAAAATAACTGAATCCTGTGCTCTATTGACGTAATAATATCGAGCGCTTTATCGCTTAAAAAGCGATATGAATGAACAGCAAAAAATAGCCGCATTCGTTCAATGCGGCTATTAACGTCTAAAAACAGTAAGTTACTGCTATCTTAATTCGGACGGACTGTTTTAATCCTCATTGCACAACGATCAGCAGCATTAAACCCAGCATCAATTTCTTGTTGTAGAATTTCTTCTAGCTCAGTGGGTAGAGCCTCTTCATCAATGATAGAAAATCCAAAACGCTGATAATACGGTGCATTCCAAGGGATTTCACGGAAAGTGGTTAGCGTCACATAGTCAAAGTGATGTTGTAACGCATAATGGAGAATATGCTGAATTAATGCCCGACCTACGCCCTTACCCTGCCACGATTGGCACACAGAAATTTCACCGATATGGAGGCTATGCGTTAATTTGTCGACATTAATAAAGCCAATGGGCTGATCGTCATTATCTACCGCCACCCATTCCCTATTGTCCTGAATAAACTGTAGATGATCTTGCTCTGATTGCACTTCATCGTCAGCAATCCAAGCAAATTGATGATGACCACGAAATACTTGCGCGGCAGAGCGCTCGATAGTAGGGAGTTTTTTTGCGTCGCACGGCTGTGCTTGGCGAATATGAAACATAAAATAAACCTATAAAAAAGAGGAGCTTCCTCCTCTTAATAATCAATATAGTGTGAGATTAACGCACGTCATCCAGTAAGGATTTCCACATACCTAAAACCAGCACTTGATCTGGTGGGGTGAGCTCTCCCCCTTTAATTGCCTGCTGAATACTCTCTTCAACACGTTGATAAAGTGCATCAACACTGGTTTCATTCTCTTGTTCAAGCTCTGCGACAGCAAGGGTTAGATGCCCACGCAAATAGCCGCCCGCAAATAATTCATCGTCACTTGCGTGTTCGACCATATCATCAATTTTTGTCAGTATGCGTGTTTCAAAATCCGCAAGCATGCTTAATCCTTACTCTCGTTAATGTGTCATTAGGCAAAAATATCTTCCGGATAAGGGAAGTCTTCTGCACAAAGTGGTGGAGTATTGTAAAACGTTTGTAACGCGTTCACAAAGCGTAATGGCCTTTCAGGAATACCATTTGCTAAATATTCCATCACTTGGCCATGTACTTTGCGCTGAAATGCGATACGGTCAGGCTCAAAATCCCCTTCTAGATTGTCGCAACTGACATTAAAAGGAATGCCAGCCGCTACACAAAATAACCAATCTAACGCCTGAGGTTTGATTTCAACGACTTCAAATGCACATTGCGTTTTTTCATCACGACCATCGGGGCAATACCAGTAGTCATAATCGACTTGCTGGCGTCTTGCCTCTCCCGCAATGCACCAATGCGAAATTTCATGCAGTGCGCTGGTGAAAAAACCATGTGCAAAGACAATGCGATGATAAGGTGTTTGCTCATCGGCCGGTAAATAAACTGGCTCATCGTCACCTTTCACCAATTTGGTGTTGTACTCTTCGCCAAAGCACTGTTCAAAAATATCAATCAACTGCTGATAATGATGTTTAATCATGGAAATTCAAATCATTTTAAAATAATGAAACAACCCAAGCTTTGATGGCATCGCCATGGCTGTCATGGAGCAATTTAATACTCATCAGCAAAGAGATGATCACAATCATTGGCCTGATCAGTTTTTGCCCTTTCGTTAACACCAAGCGAGCGCCTAGTCTTGCGCCAACCATTTGGCCGATAAGCATAACAAAACCGAGCACCCAAAGAACATGACCTCCGATAATAAAAAATATTAAAGAGCCAAAATTTGAGGCAAAGTTCAGTAACTTAGCATGGGCAGTCGCTTTAGCAAGGTTATACCCCAACAATAACACATAGCCTAATGCTAAAAATGACCCAGTTCCCGGCCCAAATGCGCCATCATAAAAACCCATCGTCATACCAACAGCAACCCCAAAAACAGGCATACTAATACGTTGCTTACGATCTTGTGCACCAATTGACGGTGTTAACAAAAAGTACAGGCCAACGCAGATAACCATGATAGGCAAGAGCTGTTTGAGAAAATCCGTATTAATCATTTGGATCAAGATGGCGCCTAACATGGCACCAATGATCGTCATGATAAAGGGGAACATTTGCTCTCGTAAGTTAATCGCTTTACGTCGAACAAAATAGAGTGACGATGAAAACGAACCTCCAACTGCTTGGAGTTTGTTAGTTGCAAGTGCCTCAACAGGCGTTATACCGACAGAAAGTAATGCAGGGATGGTTAATAACCCCCCGCCGCCAGCTATGGAGTCAATAAATCCCGCGAACAATGCAACACAGAAAAGTAATAAATAAATTTCAGGTGCAACAACAGTCAGCCAATCCATTTTTAATCCAAGTAACAGAATTGCCATTACGGCGATACGTAATCTACTCTGCCGCTGATAAACAAATATAAGCCCACAGAGTATCACTGCCCAGATGAGGTATTTTTAAGGAGGCATCATCCAAACCTTCATATTAACAATAAGGGAGACGATGCCCCCTTACGCACTCTTTACGACAATCCTGAAAATGGTTTCATTGTGGGTATAACATCAGCACATTGCCCACGGTGACGCAAATAGTGGTCCATCAATACAATCGCCATCATTGCTTCTGCAATAGGTACGGCTCGAATACCAACACAAGGGTCATGTCGACCTTTGGTGATCATTTCAACTTCTTCACCATCACGATTTAGCGTTTTACCTGAAACGGTAATACTGGAGGTTGGCTTCATCGCGATATGCGCAATAATAGGTTGGCTGCTACTTATCCCCCCTAGAATGCCCCCAGCGTGGTTTGAAGTGAAGCCCTCGCGAGTGATTTCATCGCGGTTTTCACTCCCTTTCAGGCCAATTACTCCAAAACCATCCCCAATTTCAACCCCTTTAACAGCATTAATACTCATTAAAGCATGAGCAATATCTGCATCTAAGCGGTCAAATACAGGCTCTCCCAATCCTGCTGGTACATTCTCAGCCACGACAGTCACTTTCGCGCCAATCGAATCTCCCTCTTTTTTTAGCCCTCTTAGTAACTCATCTAGCGCTTCTAATTGACTAGGGTCAGGGCTGAAAAAAGGGTTTTGCTCAACAATAGACCAATCTTTGATTTCACATTTCACTGGCCCCATTTGTGTCAAACAGGCACGTATCGTGATCCCCAATTTTTCTTGTAGGTATTTTTTAGCGATTGCTCCAGCCGCAACACGCATAGCCGTTTCACGAGCAGAAGAGCGCCCGCCTCCACGGTAGTCGCGCTGACCATATTTTTGTTCGTAGGTATAATCTGCGTGCCCTGGTCTAAAGACATCTTTAATTGCGCTGTAGTCTTGAGAACGTTGATCGGTATTTTCAATCAATAGGCCTATGCTGGTTCCCGTAGTGACGCCATTAAATACCCCAGATAGAATTTTGACCTGATCAGGCTCTCGACGTGCAGTAGTATAACGAGACGTTCCCGGACGGCGGCGGTCAAGATCCCCTTGTAGATCGGCTTCTGTTAATGCTAGCCCTGGTGGCACACCATCAATGATGCACCCCAAAGCCAAGCCATGAGATTCCCCAAAAGTGGTAACCCGAAACAGTTGCCCTATTGAATTTCCTGCCATACCAAATTCCTAATTAATATTTCATGATTGTTATTTTGATGTTGTGGTTGATTAGAATGCCGCGCAATATTTTCTTAATCAATATAAAGTTGAAAATGAGCATGATGTTCAACTAATTGCTCACGCGTCAACATAAATACTCCATCACCACCATACTCAAACTCTAACCAAATAAAGGGAATTTCTGGGTATTGTTCAATCAGATGTACCATACTGTTACCGACTTCGCAGATCAATACACCCTCATCACTCAGAAAGCGTGGTGCATTTGCTAAAATACGACGCACCAATTTTAAACCATCGCTTCCCGCCGCTAGCGCCAATTCAGGCTCAACGCGGAACTCTTCCGGTAAATCATCCATATCCTCAGCATCAACATAAGGTGGATTAGTCACAATTAAATCATACTTAACGTCAGGCATATCCCTAAACAGATCAGAGCGGATAGGAATAACGCGGTGCTCTAAACCATGATTCGCAATATTGTGTTCAGTAACGGCAAGCACATCGGTCGAGATATCGACCGCATCCACTTCCGCTTCAGGGAATTCATACGCACAGGCGATTGCGATACAGCCACTCCCTGTACACATATCAAGTATCGTTCGCGGCTCATCAGCCAACAAGCCAACAAAATGGTTGTTGATAAGCTCTCCAATTGGTGAACGAGGAATTAATACACGCTCATCCACATAGAACTCATGTCCACAGAACCACGAACAGTTAGTCAGGTAAGCCACTGGAACACGCTCATTAATACGACGCAATACACGTTCAATGATACGATGACGCTCCGTTGGAGTCAGGCGCGAGGTCAATAGTTCATCCGGTACATCAAGAGGTAAGTAAAGCGTTGGTAGCACTAATTGTAACGCTTCATCCCATGCATTATCAGTACCGTGACCATAATAAACATTGGCAGCATTAAAGCGGCTCATTGTCCAACGTAAAATGTCCTGAATGGTATGAAGCTCAGCAACAGCTTCATCAACGAAGATCTTTTCCAAGAAGGGTTTCTCCAGACTGTATATCGAAAGTGTTCAAGTTTGCCACGAAGTGAGACACAAATCAGCAGATTAATACAATAAAATCGCGAGGAAAACAGAGGGGAAGCTATTTAATGTCAAAAGGCCCCCTGTTTAAACTGGAGGCCTCTTAGGATAAGTCGTTATTCTACCGACTCAGCGTTGTAATTTACGTCAGTCTCCGCATTGGGTTGTTTAACCCACAGTGCATAAACGACGGCTAAAATCACCAACCAAACAATACCCACATATAAAGCAATACGTGTATCTTCAAAATAACCGAGTACCCCAAAGATAAATAGCATAAATATGATGGCAAGTGCTGGACCAACTGGCCATAATGGTACAGGGAATTTCAGTTTACTCACCTGCTCTGGCGTCATTTTGCGGCGCATGGCTACCTGTGATACCAAGATCATCAGCCATACCCAAATCGTGGCAAAGGTTGCAATCGATGCAATCACTAAGAACACTTTTTCAGGGATCAGATAATTCAATACCACCCCAACCAGCAAAATAATTGACATCACCAGTACGGTCATCCATGGCACACCATTTTTGGTCAGTTTAGTGAATACTTTCGGCGCCTGCCCTTCGTGTGCCATACCATACATCATACGGCCCGCCCCAAAGATGTCACTGTTGATAGCGGAGATTGCTGCGGTGATCACTACCACGTTCAAAATGTTTGCGGCCGATGCAATGCCTAGGCTATCAAAAATTTGTACAAATGGACTGCCTTGGTGACCAATTTGATTCCAAGGGTAAATACACATTAAGACAAATAAAGTTAAGACATAAAAGAGTAGGATACGAATTGGTACCGCATTGATAGCACGAGGAATTGTTACGTCAGGATTTTTAGCTTCACTTGCCGTAATACCAATGACTTCAATGCCCCCAAAGGCGAACATTACCACGGCAAACGATGCGATAACCCCTCCGATCCCATTTGGCATAAAGCCACCGTGCTCAAATAGGTTTGTAATACCGACTGCATGCTCAGAGGCTTGCCCAAAACCAAACACCATAATCGCCGCACCGCCGATGATCATCGCGATAATTGCAACAATTTTGATGATAGAGAGCCAGAACTCCATTTCACCAAATACTTTTACATGACAAAGGTTAATTGCCCCGATAAAACAGATGATACTCAAAACCCAGATCCACTGAGCGACCTCAGGAAACCAGAGCTTCATATAAAAACCAAATGCGGTGACGTCTGCTAAGCAGACAATGAGCATTTCAAAAACATATGTCCAACCAGCAAAAAAACCTGCTCGTGGACCTAAATAGTGACTTGCATACTGTGAGAAGGAGCCAGCAAGGGGATTATGTACCGCCATTTCCCCTAGGGCGCGCATCACCATAAAAACCGCCGCGCCACCAATAATATAAGCAATTAAAACCGCAGGGCCTGCCGTTTCAATCGCTTTTGCTGAACCATAAAAAAGACCTGTACCAATCGCTGCCCCGAGGGCCATAAACCGGATGTGACGCGCAGAAAGTCCACGCGTAAGTTTTGTTGTGCTTTGCATGATTTATCCTTCGTTTTTTATATACCCTAAATCATTCAAGCTACTTATCAGAATGATGAGTAGACACAAGCTCACTAAGGTGACAGACAGATATCTATCTCTCATGTCGCTTGAAGATTAATGGGTACTATTTTTAATAATGGTCGTGCAGATAAATACTACAAGCGGCCGATACATTGCCGACCGCTTATTATTTGCGTGATGTATTATTTAGGAAAAACCGAGTTTTCAGGGAACAATGTTGATAGCTTTTGTTCCGTAATGAGCTGAATTGCCGCATCAATATCAGGGGCAAAATAGCGGTCTTTATCATAATACGCGACTTTATCACGCAATATGTGACGGGCTTTTTCTAATACCTCGCTTGATTTTAAGCCCTCACGGAAGTCGATCCCTTGACATGCCGATAACCATTCAATGGCTAAAATGCCTGTCACATTTTTTGCCATTTCCCACAAGCGGCGGCCTGCTGCTGGCGCCATAGAGACATGGTCCTCTTGGTTTGCCGAGGTCGGTAAACTATCAACACTGGATGGGTGTGCTAATGCTTTATTTTCACTCGCCAATGCTGCCGCAGTTACCTGAGCAATCATAAAACCAGAGTTGACCCCGCCATTATTAACGAGGAATGGTGGCAATTGAGACATGTGCGTATCCATCAATAACGCAATACGTCGTTCAGACAGTGCACCGATTTCGGCTAAAGCAAGCGCGATGTTGTCCGCAGCCATTGCCACTGGCTCCGCGTGGAAGTTACCGCCAGAGATAATGTCACCATTATCAGTAAAGACTAATGGGTTGTCAGAAACAGCATTCGACTCGATTAAAATTACCTCAGCCGCTTGACGAATTTGCGTCAAACAGGCCCCCATCACTTGAGGCTGGCAACGTAACGAATAAGGGTCTTGTACTTTAACGCAATTTTCATGAGATTGAGCCAACTCACTCGTTGGTGTTAACACCTCACGAAATAGTCTTGCAACATCAATTTGCCCTTTTTGACCACGCACCTCGTGGACGCGCGCATCAAATGGTTTGCGTGACCCCAATGCCGCTTCCACACTCAGAGAGCCACAAACAATACCGCTTAGCAGCAAGTTCTCAGCTTCAAATAACCCTTTTAGCGCAAACGCCGTTGATACTTGGGTGCCGTTTAATAGTGCTAGACCTTCTTTCGCTTCCAGTTTCAACGGTTTTAGCCCTGCTTTTTCAAGTGCCGATTTAGCGCTGAGCCATTTACCTTGATAGCGTGCTTTCCCTTCACCAAGTAGCAGCAAACTCATATGCGCTAAAGGTGCTAAATCACCAGAGGCACCAACTGAACCTTTAGCAGGAATAAAGGGATAAACTTGGTGATTCACTAACGCAATTAGGGCTTCAATCACTTCTAATCGAATACCAGAGAAGCCACGAGCTAAACTATTAATTTTTAAAACCATAATCAGACGAACCAATTCGTCATCAAGCGGTTCACCCACGCCCGCTGCATGTGACATCACAATAGAGCGTTGCAGCGATTGCAGATCTTTTGCAGCGATTCGGGTATTGGCTAATAAACCGAATCCTGTATTAATACCGTATGCCGTCTTATCTTCAGCAATAATCTTATTTACCGTTGCCACACTTTTTTCGATTGCCAAATGAGAGCGTTTATCGAGAGCAACCGTTACAGGCTGTGCAAGCACAATACGCAAATCATTCAGTGACATTTTTCCTGGATGGATAGTTAACTTAGTCATGCCCGGCTCCTCTTAGCGTGTTTTTAACATCGGTAGGTTAAGATTTTTTTCTTGTGCGCACTGAATCGCTATATCATAACCCGCATCAGCGTGGCGCATGACACCTGTCGCTGGGTCATTGTGTAGAACACGAGCAATCCGCTCAGCAGCTTCATCAGTGCCATCGCACACAATCACCACCCCTGAATGTTGAGAGAAGCCCATACCGACCCCTCCACCATGGTGTAATGAAACCCATGTTGCTCCACTTGCTGTATTCAATAAGGCATTCAGTAAAGGCCAATCAGAGACGGCATCTGAACCATCTTTCATCGCTTCTGTTTCGCGGTTTGGGCTGGCAACTGATCCTGAATCAAGGTGATCTCGACCAATCACGATCGGCGCTGAAACTTCACCGCTTCTTACCATTTCATTAAAAGCTAAACCTAATTTCGCCCTATCCCCCAAGCCAACCCAACAAATACGTGCGGGTAAGCCTTGGAAGCTGATACGTTCACGCGCCATATCTAACCAACGATGTAAATGCTTATCGTCAGGTAAAAGCTGTTTTACTTTTGCATCTGTTTTATAAATATCTTCAGGATCACCGGATAACGCCACCCAGCGGAAAGGACCAATACCGCGACAGAATAATGGGCGAATATAAGCAGGTACAAACCCAGGGAAATCAAAAGCATTTTTGACGCCCATTTCAAGGGCCATTTGACGGATATTGTTACCATAATCAAATGTTGGAATGCCTTGTTTTTGGAAGGCGAGCATCGCTTTAACATGTTCAGCCATCGATGCTTTTGCTGCTTTCGCTGTGCCTTCAGGATCTTTCACGCTACGCTCGCGATACTCTTCCCAACTCATCCCAACAGGTAAATAACCATTGAGAGGATCGTGAGCACTCGTTTGGTCGGTAACCATATCTGGGCGAACGCCACGTTTCACTAACTCTGGTAAGATTTCAGCCGCGTTAGCACATAAGGCGATTGATACAGCTTTCCCTTCCGAGGTGTATTTTTTGATACGCGCCAATGCATCATCCAGATCGGTCGCTTGCTCATCCACATAACGGGTACGCAAGCGAAAATCAATACGGCTTTGTTGACATTCAATATTCAGTGAACAGGCACCCGCGAGTGTTGCTGCTAACGGCTGCGCCCCGCCCATACCGCCTAACCCTGCCGTGAGTACCCAGCGCCCAGTTAAGTCACCATTATAATGTTGGCGCCCTGCTTCAACGAAAGTTTCATAAGTCCCTTGAACAATGCCTTGGCTACCAATGTAAATCCAGCTACCCGCCGTCATTTGACCATACATTGCCAACCCTTTCGCATCCAATTCGTTAAAGTGTTCCCAGTTAGCCCAATGTGGTACAAGGTTTGAGTTTGCGATTAATACGCGAGGGGCATTTTCATGGGTTTTAAAGACGCCAACGGGCTTGCCAGATTGGACCAGTAGAGTTTCATCACTCTCTAAATTTTTAAGTGTTTCAACAATTTTGTCATAGCACTGCCAATTACGTGCCGCACGACCAATACCGCCATAAACGACCAGTTCATGTGGATTTTCGGCAACATCAGGATCTAGGTTATTCATCAGCATACGTAAAGGGGCTTCAGTCAACCAGCTTTTCGCGCTGAGAGTGTTACCTCGTGGTGCTCTGATATCACCATTTCTGTATTTATTATTTATCGTTGTCACATTCATACCCTCTTTCGATAGATTCAGCTTGTACTGATAACGTCTTTATATAGGTATAGTTGTATATACATGTACAATCAATACCCTATTTAACATCAAAATTGAGAATGAAATGCAGATAAATAATAATTACATATTATGTTTCAATGGATTATAAAAAAACCACATCAAATTGGTGGTTAAATTTTCTTCTAAATCTGCCAGTGAGATCACATTAAATTTACAATTAATTCACATATTTCAAGGGTTTTAGCGGGAAATATCAAAATTCACCATGAGATTAAGATAAACCTTCTACTCATGGTCAATATAGACGTGATTTTCAACATTTATTCGATAAAATACGCTAGGAAAGCAACCCCATAAAATAGCGTTGCCTTGAGATACTAAGAGGTAAAATGCCCTTTCAATTTATAGCGATGCCCCGGAAATAATAATTTCGTGCTAGTCACCACAAATGATTGGGACCATGTACGTCTTGAAATTAATAAGCAAGAAGAGCCTAACGCAATATTCAGCCATTTAGCGGCGCGCTCATCGGCTTCAATGGCCTCAACGATATGCTCACCTTCTGTTAATGGCGCCACCATAGAAAGGTAATCATGAGGAGTGATGGTCAAAAAGTCTTGTTGTAGATAATCAGGAGCCGCTAGCGCATTGACATACCGATCTTCAATTTGCACTGGTACATCATTTTCGTAATGAATAATAATTGAATGGAATACCCTTGTTTCAGGGGCGATATTCAATTCCGCAGCCAACGAAACCGATGCAGCAACCTCTTCTAGCTTGATAATTTTACAGCTATATTGATGATTTCTTGCCAGAATTTCGGACTCGATGCTATGAACTTCAAATAGCGCTGATTGGCCTTTTGGCTCTGCGACGAATGTACCGACCCCTTGAACCCTGACTAACAGCCCTTCTGCTGTCAGCTCCCTTAATGCACGATTTGCCGTCATACGGCTACATTCGAATTGTTTGACCAATTCAGATTCCGAGGGAACACGATCATTCGCCTGCCACTCACCTGTATGGATTTTTTCTGTTATTAACTGTTTTACTTGCAAATAGAGCGGGATCGGGTTGTCTCTATTACCTTTTTTTTCTGCTGTCACAATCGTTTCCATTTTAAAAAGTAAAATGCCAAACCCTTAAAGTAAAAACTTAGGGTTACCGTTATACTATTAAGTTGTGCTATCAAATAGCGGATATTCTGACAGTCGCAAATAAAACTTAACCCTCTGTAAATATCCTACAAGTCTATTTACCAATTAAAGGCTAACAAAAACCCCTTACGGCATATATTACCACACAACAAATTGATAATGTTGGCAACACCAAACAATAGGAATTTTATGATTTAATGAATTTCTAACAAAAATAACTAATAATCAGCTGATTTTATCGACATTATTCTATTTGAAGGAACGGTTTATATTCTCATCCCGTTCCTACTCCACCAGCGTGCAAACTATCTGATACTTTAATTCACTTATGAGTTATGATGACTAATATTGCCTTGATAAACTCGCATATATAATGGCTGGCTACCTTGCTCATAAATCATCTCAACGGGGTCAACCGCATTCCAAACCACAAAGTCAGCCTGATAGCCGACCTTAAGCTGTCCATGGCTTGCCTCGCGACCTAATGCTTTCGCAGCATGACAGGTAACTCCAGCCCATACTTCTTCAGGTGTTAATCTAAATAGTACAGCAGCCATATTCATGATCATACGTAGTGAAGCGAAAGGGCTTGTGCCAGGGTTAAAATCCGTTGATACCGCCATTGGTATTTGATGTTCACGCAACAGTTCTATAGGTGGCAATTTTTTCTCTCTCAAGAAATAAAAGGCGCCCGGAAGTAAAACGGCTACTGTTCCACTCTCTTTTAGTGCACGAATACCATTAAGATCAAGATACTCAATATGATCAACCGACAACCCCCGATAACTAGCAACCAGTTCGCTGCCTCCAAGGTTGGACAACTGCTCAACATGCCCCTTGACTGGGATCCCCAATTTTTGTGCGGCTGCAAATAGTTTTTGGCTCTGTTCTAGCGAAAAGCCCACCGTCTCACAAAAGACGTCAACGGCTTCAAATAACCCTTGCTGCCACAATGTTGGCATAATATCCGTACAAATTAGATCGATATATTCATCAGCTTTATCTTTATACTCAGGCGGTACCGTATGCGCTGATAGCAAAGTTGAACTGACTGTTACTGGGTATGCTTCGGCTAATTTTTTGGCAACCATGAGCTGTTTTTGCTCACTCTTCAAATCCAAGCCATAGCCTGACTTCATCTCAATGGTTGTGACACCTTCACGGATCAGCGCCTCTAATCGCGGTTGTGAAACCTGATAGAGTTCATCTTCATTTAACGCTCGCGTGGCACGTACAGTAGAGTTAATCCCACCACCTTGTTGGCTAATAGTCTCATAAGAGACACCATTCATCCGCTGCTCCCACTCGGCCGCACGATTGCCACCAAAAACCAAATGCGTATGGCAATCAATTAAACCTGGTGTAATTAAGCGCCCTTCTAGATCCACTACTTTACAATTAGCTGTATCTAACTCACCTTTTGGTTCAATCGCCACGATCTTATTCTCTCGCGTGACCATATCGTGATTTTCTAAGAGTCCATATGCCACGTTAGATCCCAGATCCATTGTAGCAATGCGGCCATTTCGCCAGACGACATCATGAGCAAGTGTTTTAAATGACATAACAGATCCTATGGGTTTAATAAGTACATTTACCACTGCAATAGATAACAGGTATATATATGTATATACAATTAGTCAATACAGCTACAATTGTCAATGTAAACTGCCCATAACGTTAAAATTTTGTTAGTTAAATCTTATAATCCACAGCTATAACCTTCGTCATCAAAAATAGGTTACACTAATGTAGATAAGTACTATCTGAAAAAGATAATTAAACAGCTAGCTAAGATAATTAATCGAATGAAAAATAAATTTGAATTAGACAAAGATGACATTCATCTATTTAAAGAAGCTATTCGCGGCACAAAAAAGATAGCACAAGATCAAATCTTGCATACTCCTGTGCGAACAAAAGTCACTCATCCTTCAAGTAAAAAAGTCCAACAAGAACAAATCGATGCTTCATTTTATTTTTCAGATGAATTTCAACCTCAATTGGAAGATGAAGGCCCAACTCGCTATTTGAAACCCGGCTCTAGCCCTTACGAACTGAAAAAATTGCGTCGAGGCGATTATGTTCCTGAACTTTTTCTTGATTTGCATGGCTTAACGCAATTAGAAGCGAAACAGGAAATTGGGGCGCTGATTGCCGCATGTAAACGCGAAAATGTCTTTTGTGCGTGCATTATGCACGGCCATGGTAAGCATATTTTAAAGCAGCAAACGCCACTGTGGTTAGCCCAACACCCAGATATTCTTGCTTTTCATCAAGCACCTAAAGAATGGGGCGGGAATGCGTCACTACTCTTATTAATTGAAACTCAAGAACACATTAGGCGCTAGCAATTTTCAGCGTCTTCATATTACACAATACAACTTTAGCCATTTTTCATCACGACAACAGACCGTTTAAAAGCCCCTAGGGGCTAACTGGTCGCCATTACTGATTGACTGAGAGTAATTGAGCTGGGCTGAGCATCCAATCTAAATGGGCTTTATGGTGCTTCACATCCATTTCAATGCAGGCAATCGAAGAAGTGATAAACATCGGAGGTGCTTCATGAGGGCATAACTCTGAAACTAAATACCCGACAAGAGGTAGATGAGATACCACCAATACGGCATTCGCTCCCATTATTGCTAGGTCACGAATATGATCTGCCACAAATGCCGCATTCCCACCGGGTGTTAACATCTCCATTACCGTAGCTTGTTCAGGTAGGCTAAGATGCTCACGGACAGTTTGTAGTGTTTGCTCTGCTCGAAGATAAGGACTTACTAGGACATGATCAATCTCTGGATGACGTTTATTCAACCATTGAGCCATCAATACCGAATCATCTTTCCCTTTTTGAGTTAACGCTCTTGCCGCATCACTTGCAGCCTGTAGTGCGGCATCACCATGACGCATAATATAAACTTGCATAATCCACCATCTGAGTAGCCTAGCAAATAGCACTGGCTAATCTTTTTGTTAAAATAATTTATTGTCAGAGTCACCATCAGTGGGGCGAAAAGTGATTCTGCATCAAACTACCGACAAATAAAATGATTTAAGTAATTTTTTGCGTTTAATTTTGTCTGAAAAGCATGCAGCAGTGGCCTAATTACCTTATTGCTCCCGCTCCCATCGGCCCCTCTGACCTACCAATTAACTACATTAGAGACCATCTAGCTTTTTCTATTTTCAATCAATAAAAAACCCGATGATTGCTATATTAAAGCAAATACATCAGGCTTTTTGGTTACATCATCGTACCTTAAAATACACAGTTGTACGCTAAGTGGTATTTCAGGTTGTTAATTAAAGAAGCCACCGTTATGGCTGCTTGAAAGTGGCTTCACAATACTCAACTTTTGTTTGCTGGAAAAAAGGTTTCATTTGTTTGTGCCATCTGACACAAGCGTTCACAAGGGCGGAATTTATCACCGTAACGCTCAGCTAACTGATTCATCGTATCTACTGTTTTTTGAATACCTAAGTTATCCATATATCGGAATGGCCCACCAAAGAATGGCGGGAAGCCAATACCAAATACCGCGCCAATATCCCCATCTCGTGGATTTTGGATAATATTCTCATCTAAACAGCGAACAGCCTCATTGAGCATCAACATCACACAGCGTTCAGCAATATCAATTTTGCTCAAATGATTTTGTGGCTGAATACCGATTAATGAATAGATACTGCTATCTACCTGACGCTTTTTAGATTTTTTCCAGAACATCAATTTAGATGCGGGTTGATGCCCATACAAATAAAAGCCTTTCCCATTTTTCTTGCCTTTACGGTCGTCTTTATTCACTTTATCCAGAAGCTCAGGAGCCTTAAACCTATCACCAAAGCGATTGACTAAAATAGGTAAAATTTTAGTTCCGACATCAATACCGACTTCATCTAATAAGTTAAATGGCCCAACAGGGAAGCCAAAATCAACAAGCGCACTATCAATATGTTCAATTGATTCGCCACTCATTAAACATTCAGCCGCTTCACACAAATAAGGCGCTAAAATACGATTCACATAAAAGCCTGCATCATCCCCCACAACAATGGCCGTTTTACCTTGGCGTTTCGCAAAAGCCACCACCGTCGCAATGGTTTCTGCATCTGTTTGCTGATGAGGGATCACTTCAACCAGTGGCATTTTGTCAACAGGGCTAAAATAATGTAGGCCAATCACTTTTTCAGGGTGAGCTGCATTTTCAGCGATTTGATGAATAGGTAATGAAGAGGTGTTCGAGGCAAAAATCGCCTTCCCGTGGGTGACCTCTTGTACCTCTGCAACCATCTTTTGTTTTAGTGAGAGATCTTCAAAGACAGCTTCAACCACAATATCAGCGTGCTCAAACCCTTGATAATTTAGCGTGCCCGATATTTTTGCCATCACTGCATTACGCTCGCGAGCAAGCATACGCCTTTTATTAACTCTTTGCGTTAATAGATCCCAGCTATAACGCAGTGAATGGGTAATGCCTTTCTCATTAATATCTTTAATACGGACAGGAAGATCACCTTTCATTGCGGTGACAAATGCAATCCCCCCTCCCATTAAACCGCCACCTAACACACCAATCTGCTTAAATGCGAGTGGTTTTGCACTAGACCCCGTTTCGTTTTTTAATGCCGTTGTCGCAAAGAATAAGCTTCTTAGTGCGGCTGACTCTGGTGTCATCACTAACTCGCCAAACGCTTTGGCTTCTGCCTCATATCCGGCTTTAGCCCCTTTTTCTACCCCTGTTTTGACAACCTGAATAATTTTCTCTGGAGCAGGATAATGGCCTTTCGTTTTGCGCATTACGGTTTGTTTGGCGCTGGAAAAGACTTTATTACGTAATAAATTACTGCTTAATAAACGATGTTGCCAATGAATAGGCGCGCGTTGGATTTTACCTTTTTTCGCCATTGCAATAGCGACATCTAACAGAATGGTTTCAGGCACGACATCATCCACTAACCCCATTTTTAGTGCCTGTTTCGCGCGTAACTGTTTACCCGTTAACATCATATCCAGTGCATTTGGTATGCCAATTAATTTTGGTAAACGTTGGGTTCCACCTGAGCCGGGAAGCAAGCCTAATTGGACTTCAGGTAGGCCTAAACGCGTTTTATCGTCATTCGAGCACACTCTGACATGGCATGCTAATGCAAGTTCTAACCCACCACCGAGACAGGCTCCATGGATTGCCGCAACAATAGGTAAAGGATAGTTTTCTAGCTTTTCGAAAAGCTGGTGCCCTTCTCGAGATAACTCACTGGCTTGCTCTTTACTTTGGCAGTTAGCAATCATGCTAATATCCGCGCCCGCGATAAAACTGTCTTTTTTCCCAGAGGTGATCACCAATCCTTTTAAACCAGGTGTCGACTGTGCTTGCTGTAAAATAGAGAGGAACTGTTGTGCAAACTCAGCCTTCAATGTGTTGACCTTTTCATTTGGTACGTCAATGAAAATGACACCCACTGTTTGGGCATGAACTTCAAGGCGAAAAGCTTCATGCACGAGGCCTGCTTGAACCCCTGTTTCTGAATGGTGCGTCATTATTCCACCTCCAAAATCATTGCAGCGCCCAACCCACCAGCAGCACATGCTGTTGTTAAACCAAACCCACCACCTCGGCGACGTAATTCATGCAGTGTTTGTGTCACCATACGCGCTCCTGTTGCAGCGAATGGATGACCATAAGCAATAGACCCACCAAGCACATTGAACTTATCCATATCTACTTCACCAATTTCTTTTGATAACCCCAATTTTTCTTGAGCAAATTGGCGACTAGAAAAGAGTTTAAGATTCGCTAGCGTCTGAGCGGCAAAAGCTTCATGCATATCGATTAATGTCAAATCTTGTAGCGTCAACCCCGCACGTTTAAGCGCTATTGGTGTCGCATAAGAAGGGCCTAACAGCATATCTTGCCAAACATCAATAGCAGAGAAAGCAAAGCTACGTATATAACCTAACGGGGTATAACCTAATGCTTTAGCACGAGATTCCGTCATCATTAGCACGGCGGCCGCCCCGTCGGTCAGTGGTGTACTATTGGCTGCCGTCACCGTACCGTGTTTACGATCAAATGCAGGTTTTAACTTTGCATAAGAAGATAAAACTGAATTTGTACGGATATTATTATCTTGAGTGAAGGCTTGTTTGAATGGCGGCATGTAAGCACTCATCACCTCTTGCTCCAAAACACCACTTTCCCAAGCTTTGGTCGCGAGCAGATGTGAGCGATGCGCAAGCTCATCTTGCTGCTCACGAGTGATGTGATACGTTTTCGCCATTTGCTCCGCCGTATCCCCCATCCGTAAACCTGTCGAATATTCTGCAACGGCGGGTGCGACAGGTAACAGATCTTTTAGACGTAATTTCGACATCAATGAAAGCTTTTGCCCGAATGACTTCGCTTTACTTAATGACAAAAGCGTTGCTGCAAGTTTCTTGGAAACCCCGATAGGTAATACAGAAGATGAATCTGCACCTCCAGCAATACCAACTGAGATATGACCAGCCATCATACTCTCAGCAATATTTGCCATAGCCTGGAAACTCGTCGCACAAGCGCGAGAAACACTATAGGCATCCGTCGAGACACTCATACCTGTACCGAGCACTATCTCCCGCGCAATATTCGGGGCTTCTGGCATTTGTACCACTTGCCCAAACACCAGCTGTTCAATAAGTTGTTTTTCAATACCGCTTCGACTTAGCAGTTCTGCAACAACAGCTTTTCCCAGATCAACCGCAGCAATACCTTGATATGCTGTGGCTTGCTTGGCAAAAGGTAAACGGAGGCCGCTAATAATTGCTATCCTCTCTTTTGCTGCATAAGTGCTTTCGCCATGATGGGAAAGTTGATTCATGGTAGCTCCTGCTAAAAAGTGATAAACCGTTTTTTATGACCTCTAAACCTTTCATGCTGGTTTCTGTAGCCACAAGTGAAACCCGCGCTTTAAAATAATAGGTGTAACTTATTTATATTTAACCGATTCTCGTAACCTGTTAAAAAAGTGCTTGTGGCTAGCTGACCCTCGCTAAAGAGGTCTGACCTGTTTAATATTGTTAACATAAACGTTACATTCAGAAAATAGCGACATTAAGAAAATGCGAGCTTGCACACAACTTAATGAATATTAATGAAAGCAGAAAAGAGTTGAGCAGAAAATAAAGGGAATTAAATAGAAAAACACCTTCACTATAGCGTAATTAGACTATAGTGAAGGAGATAAAGAGTTAATCAGTTGTTTGATTAGCGTAAGCCTAATTGAAAAATCAGACTTTCTGCTTCACAACTAAAAGTAAAGTTTGCAGACAACTCAACACCACCTTCAACATTGGTGATGGAATGGTCGATAGCACAAGGTTCTGACTCAACAGATTTGGCCTTTTCAGTTAGCTGTTTCAACATAGATTCCGCTTCTTCATGGCTCGCGAAAACATGCTGATACGATGCAGTGCAATCTTTATTATCTAAAACTGTACCCACATCTACACAGCAGCAAGCAGCAGTTTCTTCCGCGCTACAACGGTTAATCGCATCAGTCATTTTACTCTCCAAATCAACAAACTGTTAAGTTGCTATCATAACGCTGAAAAAGAGAGAAAAACCAGTGTATATCAAGCCTATTCCCTGACTATCTGAGATAAGTTTGATCTAACCCCATAAATACTCATCAATGACAGAATTACGCCCAACGGATGTTGCCATTTTGTTAAATACATCGCAATTTTGAAAACAATTTGTATATAAACGAAAAACATGCTTGCAACATATGAGGTGGTCAGACCTATACTCTAGTAACTGGTCTGATTTGTCATAGAGGCAAGCGACCCTACAATTCTGCGCTTCTTGCGATAGAAGTCGCCTAATATACATAATAAACAAGAGGGTTTTGGTCATGAGCCAGAAAAACCTATTTACTCGATCAGCTTTAGCAATAGCAGTGGCAATAGCTTCATCTAATGCGGGCGCCGCTGGTTTTTTGCTTAATGAATATTCCACATCTGCGCTCGGACGTGCATTTTCGGGAGCCGGCGCACTCGGTGACAACGCAAGTGAAGGTAGTCGTAACCCTGCTGCAATGATGTTATTTGATCGCCCAGCCATTTCAGTCGGTGCAGTTTATATTGACCCAAGTGTTGATATTAAAGGGCGTGGAGCATCTCCTTTAGGCAGTAACTTAACCGCAAATGATATTGCACCAAGCGCTCTCGTGCCTAACGCGCATTTCATTTTCCCTATCAATGATAAGTGGGCGGTAGGTACATCAATGACCACCAACTTTGGCCTCGCAACTGACTTTAGTAAAAACTATGCAGCAGGCCCTATTGGCGGTAAAACTGACCTGAAAACAGCCAACTTAAATTTAAGTGGTGCATACCGTTTAAATGATAACTTTAGTTTTGGTTTAGGTGTCAATGCGGTTTATGCCGATGCTGAAATCACTCGCCATGCAGGTGATTTAGGTAAATTAACACCAAAACTTGGATTACCACCTATTCCTGCTAGTACCACAATGGCAAAACTGACAGGCGATGATTGGGGCTACGGCTGGAACGCAGGTATCCTCTACGAACTCAATCCAGATAACCGTTTTAGTTTAACCTATCGTTCTAAAGTTACCGTCAAGTTTAAAGATGGTAAGTACTCAAATGACCTTCCAAGTAATAACCCTTACCTTAATGGCGCTGGTATTGTCGGCACTGATGGTGAAAAAATCAAAGGTAAGCTTGACCTAAACCTTCCTGATATTTGGGAGTTCTCAGGTTACCATAAAGTTGCTCCAAAATGGGCATTACACTACAGCGTAGCTTATACTGGCTGGAGTGAATTCAAAGATTTAACAGCATATCGTAGTAGTGATGGAAGGCAATTATTCCACAAGGCTGAAAACTTTAAAGATGCTTGGCGTTTCGCAGTAGGTACAACCTATTACTATGATGATAACTGGACATTCCGTACAGGTATCGCCTATGACGAAAGCCCTGTACCGACAAAATACCGTTCAATTTCCATCCCAGACCAAGATCGCTATTGGTTAAGTGCGGGTACAACCTATGCATTTAATGAAAATGCTTCTGTAGACTTGGGTATTTCTTATATGTACGGTAAAAAAGTCAACATATCTGAGAAGCTAGTAGAAACTAACGCACTGCCACTTCCTGCTTATGAGTTTAAATCTGAAGGGTCAGCCTGGTTGTATGGTGTGAACTTCAACTACACATTCTAATTGTGTCGATGCAAATAAATAACAGGGGATGATCCCTCTGCCAAACCGTTAGCTAACCCCATGCTTTTCTACATGGGGTTTCTTGTTTAAGGAACATAATCGTTAAAATGATTCTCCCATTATCTTCTGAACGTCATTAATGAAAACGATAACTCATTTTAATTGGCACCAATCTCTCTTTTTAGTCCTAAAAGGATAAAAAAGAGTGTTAACCTAGTTACTGTCTCCATCTTATATGTCGTAGCTGCAATAAACCTAAAACACGGACAAACAGAAATAAAAACTCTCGCACCAAAAATTTACCTTTATACAAAATAATTAACTAGCATCCATTCGGTTTTCTTGAAAATAAATACCCATTAATTATTAAAACAGAAAAATACACTACTTTAAATCTCCTTAAAAGTGAGTTTGAGGCCGTTCAGACCTGAAGTGCTCTTGACTTTTATCCCTGTAAATCTATAAATTAAATTGTGGCTTGAATGTTATCTTAGTATTAACTAATGATTTATCGGGCTTATCACTGTAAAACTATTTCAATTTCTTCTTTCTCGATCACTTCGTTGTAAATAGTTTTGCAATTCATTTTCATAACATCACACACCCTGCATGTTCTTGTCACTACGCCTAGTACAATGTAGTCATTGTCTGGTTCGGCGTAGCGCCGCTAGCATATAGGAAAAATAAATTAACGTTTAAGCAATAATCGTAAGCTAACCGTTAATTCTAAAGAGGTTAATATGACGATATAGAGAGGAGGTATTTATGGGAACACTGTTTACGGTTGGCTTTATTGGTGTTTTAGGTGTTATTGCTCTGATTGATGCAATCACTTCTCGAGGAAAACGAGGCAATGAATAATACTCTTATCACTCTCTGATGCCATACATAGCAAAAGAGAGTGATAGCTTCCTGTCATTAATCGATAGAATCTAAATCATCTTCGATAGCTGAGGCATTTGGATTTTCCGTCGCTTTTAACTCCCCACCACTTGATAAGAAATCATTTCGCTGGAAATATGCTTCACGCATTAACAAATAAGGATCAGACGAATTTTTCAGCAATCCATCCGAATCGAGTAGCTGGGAACGTGTTTCGATGCCTTCTAAGGCCCATTTACCTGCCGACATCCAGAATGTCAGATAGCTCAACATTGGGTAAAGATCATCAACTAAATTACCGCCCTCTTCACGTGGTGTAAAACTACCGTAACCAGGTAACACCACATAAGGACCATAACCTACATCATAGTAACCCAATGTGTTACCAAAACGTTTAGGATCTTCTTTTGCTAACTGCGGGTTAGCCATTGAAGCTACATCAATGAGTCCTCCAACACCAAAGACGGTGTTAAGGAAGAAACGGTTAAAGTGTTTAAACCCTTGGCTGACTTCACCTCGTAAAAAGCTGTTCAGCATGCTGGCTGGCTCTTCAAGGTTGACAAAGAAGTTCGTTAAACCATTTCGTGCAGGCATAGGTACATAATCGCGCCAAGCAACGGCAACCGGCCTTAAGATATAGGGATCTAACACATTGTAGTTAAAATTGAACATCGCTCGGTTAAAACCTTCAAGCGGATCTGAGCGCTCCTGAGTTTCAGGATTAATTGAGCTTGAACACCCAACAAGCAAAACCCCCGCAAGAAGAACGCCACTCATGCGAAACTTCATAATACTCTCCATTCCCTGTACCACCAGCCATGGCACTTCAATTCAAATTATAAACCAATGCGTTTATATTAAAACCAAATAAATATAATTGTTAACCAATTTGAGTGCTCAATATGACCAAGCAACCATAACGCTAAGTATACATTATTAAGTATATTGTTTTTATAAGAAAAGTGATCAAATGCACGATTGGCTAACTGTATCCGTTACAATGGAGTAATAAACAGTACAGTGTTCACGAGGCTTAGAATGGGCTTTTTAAGATAAGCGATAAACATCGGCGCTCACTGAGTTTACTTAGCATTACTCATCAAAAATGCGAATCTCGATTTACGGCTTATCCCTGCATAGGATGAGCAATTCACACCATAATTACCCTCAATAATAACATTACGTGTTTTTATAGTTTCATTAACATATCGCGCAAAAGATCACCTAAAACTATAGTTTATTACTCTTTTATAAAAGAAATTCCACGTAACAACTTGATTCAATTAGAAGTCAGAAGTAGAATGCCGGACGTTGTAACATAATTTATGTCCCCTTAGTTAAATGGATATAACGAGCCCCTCCTAAGGGCTAGTTGTAGGTTCGATTCCTGCAGGGGACGCCACTGTAAGCCAATAAACCCGCTATCCTCCCACTAAAAACCTGCTTTACCTGTCCGTTGAGTTAAATAATACTAAACTGAATAAATATTTCTCAGGGGAATATGGGGTCTCACACACTTTTATTACCCCAATGAAACTAAACGTAATTCCAAGATAACGCCTATAAACAAACCGATGATGATGGTTGGTGTTTTAATGTATCGTCCACTGGCGCAAAGTTTTAATAGACTCGATAAAAAGAAAAACTTCATACTATCGAGTTATATCCTGCCATTAGTTTTGCGTGTCTTGCTGCACGACAAAACTGGAACTGCTCTGGCAAATTCTGTCCGTTACCCTATAGCAGCAATGATTTTCTCTTGTACACCATTAATCGACATTGAGTATCAATGCCCTAATGTGGCTAAGTCTGTTCAGCTCTTCATGCTATCAATTATCTAGCATTACTGCGGCATTGGCTGTGTTTTGTCGGCTTTACATCACCGCATAGCGTATTAGCACATTAGGCACTAACAATAGTAATCAACTTGCCTGCTAATACCCTCTAAACCATTTTTTATACGTCAAGCCTGTATTTTACTTTCGGCCTCTTTTCCGGTTTCATCTCGTCATGAATAAGTTAACACTGTTCCTTGTTGCTTGCGCGCGTGTAAAAGGTTTTCATCTCAAAGTCACTTATTAGCCACCATAGCTAATAGACAACATTAATCAAGCCCCCCATCAAAAAGCGATTGATTCTTCAAAGGCATGTTATTCAAGGCCCCACATTGCTTTAACTAAATCCCAGCACTGTGACATCCATTACCCGTTTAAGTTAGATTCCAAACATATTCCGAGTTAAAATAACAATTAATTTCATTTAGCGCTCAATAAATGAATGAAAATATTCTTTAATTCCATTTAATACATCAAAATGAGAAATCAAATATGGATTTGAAGGTAAGTTATATGGAAAATAATATAATTCATACACTCGTTGAATTAACAAATAGAGGTAATGACGATGTTAAAATAGCCGCAATCACCGCTCTCGGAGATTACAAGGCAACGATTGAACAGCAAACTGCTATTTCTAGGCTTATTGAGTTGTGCAAGGACCCCAATAAGGATGTGGCAATTTCAGCCATAAAAGCCTTAAGTAAGCTTGCAGAATTCTTTTAACTTATTGTAAACACTCCGTTCTAATGTAATTTAGCAAATACATCGCCTGCTGTTCGTTCTCAGCTATCATCACTAATCTTGTTCAACTGCTACATTAGGTCGTGCGGTATCTCCATGATTCTGTTTTGTCAATAACGAAGCCGACATGACCATCTCCGATATGTGAAAAAACACAATACAACCGCATTTAAGTTAAAATAAGTTTACGCCATCGCTAAGATATGAGCGAGGAGAATGAATGCCATAACGCGCTATCATTACATTGGCGAAGCCTACTCATTAAGGAGCTGGTTTAGCTATCCCGACTAATCCACGAAGTTTGGGTCGATAGAAAATAAATCTAATTACAGGATAAATAGCATCCTCCATGAATGCATCCACCTGCCTAACGCAATGCTTTGCAACGTCTAAGTTTATCACTGTTTTTTCTGATAACGCATCTAAAACATTTTATGAGCTTTTGTATTATGTATAGCATTTAATAACAGCCTCACGAAAGGGATTACTGCTTAGTAAAAATTATTATTAATACGCATTTCAACAAACTCAAATTACCCTACAACGTTCGGATATTTCTTACTTCTAACTCATTCTCCATTTTGTGTGGAGAGTGAAAGTAACCATCATTAATATCTGAAATTACATATCTTCTAATCTAAATAACACATCCGTATTTTTTACTATTCATTAGCTAAGTAACATCAATACAAATCCTCTATCCCGATGGAATATATTTTTTGTCTCTGGTAGTTGTTGCACTCCCTATTAACTGTGCGACCTATCATTTTTATTTCCTTAGATAAAGAGATTTTTACTGTTATCAATGTTGAACCAACAGAGTCGATAAATCAAAAATGCTATTGTCACTCGCTATAAATGAACCACTATAGTATCGGCAATCCCAATAATCTAAAAAAAGAAAGCTTTCCATTTCATGATAAAAATCATCAAATCCAGACATGTCTCATATAAAGTGTGAATCATACAGTACATTCATTCAAAATAGGATAATTCTTGAATTAACCCTTTTACTCTATTAAAGCTAATAAACAACCACAAGTTGTCCCTTTATGAAGATAAAAATTCTCATATGATGATTTATTTATATTGAGTTTTACTTAATAATAATTTAGATTAAGTCACAAAATTTGTGATTGGTAAAGCTGGGAATTTACATTTTTAACGAATAAACCGTTGTATCATATTTAGCTTGCTGTATTTTATGCTTGAAAATTCACTAACCACTGTCATTTTCATCTAAATACACATCACTATGCGTTATATCTCATTAGTTTCAGCCTAATTGTCTACGTATAGCGTTTTAAAATGTAAGTTACTTTTTATATCCCCAGCACACTGTAAATAAAACATAAATAGAGTAACCTTATGGAAAACGCAACAAAAAACCTTTTGGATATCGATATTGAAAAGGAAGATATACGTAGTCAAGTTCATCATGTTAAATTTCATGGTGACAATACTGAGTATTTCTTTATATGGATAGTGAATGTTTTATTGACGATACTCACTCTAGGTATATATTCAGCTTGGGCCACCGTCAGAACCCGACGCTACTTCTTAGGTAATACTGAGGTTAATGGCTCACGTCTTGAGTATCATGCTTCACCTGTAAGGATTCTAGTATCTAGGCTTATTATATTTTTCTTTTTTGCATTATATTTAGCCGTTAACTATCTTTTCCAACCAATAGCATATGTTATTCTGTCCCTATTTTTCTTGATGCTACCTTACTTTATTATTCGCTCATGTCGTTTCCATGCCATTATGACAAGCTATAGAAATGTAAGATTTAATTTTCTCGGCAGTTATAAAAAAGGGTATTGGCACTTTTTTATCCTTCCATTATTACTTTTATTAGGTGCAATTGCTTTTTCATTCTTGGTAGGACAAGTCATAGGTTTAATCGCTATCTTTAGTTCAGCGAATACCAATGAACATATAAATCTGAGTAGATACTTTATCGGCACATACGCGACTTTGTTATTAATAGCGATTTCTTTATATGCCATTTTTGCAATAAGAACCAAACAATTGTATGAGTATTTCGCAAATAACTTTTACTTTGGCAAATCTGCATTTAAGCTAAAAATGAATTATCGGGCAGTGGCTAAAATTTATAGTATCGCTTTTTTAATACTGGTTCCTTTCATCATCTTAAGCGGGTTTAGCATCATCTCTATGATAAAAACCGTTATCATACACGAAAGCAACTTCAGTGAGTTAGAACCACCTGTTTTTTTGTTTTTATTCATATATTTATACTTATACGTAGGGTTTTTCTTCTCTTATAGTTACATTCATATCATGATGAGACGTGAGTTTTTCAATAAATTAGAATTCAGTAACGAGCTAAAATTTAGCTCATCCATCACCTATTTTTCTTACCTAATTTTACTGTTCTCTAATAGTCTTATTATTATATTTACGCTAGGGTTAGCTACGCCTATTGCTCAAATTCGCCATGCACGATATTTCGCCATGAACACTAAAATTACAGGCGATATGTCTCTAGAGAATGAACTCGCTCATGATGAGACTCACTCCAATTCTTTTCATGATGAAACGCTTGATTCCTTCGACTTTGGATTATCGTTGTGAACATAGTGGGTGAATATACTTATAATAAAAAGGCACTGAAACACAGTGCCTTTATTGAGTTAGATAATGATAAGCATCAAATTACTCTTCACGTTAACGATGAAGTTAAAACATATCTATACCAAGATATTCATTTATCAAAACCACTAGGAACACTACCAGACTCTATCTATTTTTCTGATGGTGGATGTTTTACCTGTGATAAAGAGCAACATTTACGTAACAAACTCGTTCTGAAAAAAGGCAAACTCCATTTTGGTGTTATTCACTTTTTAGAACGTTATAAAATGGCTAGCCTGTATTTACTAGCCTGTATTATTCCTATGGTATATCTCTTTTTCCAATTCTTTCTACCATCAATGGCATCGATTATTGCTAAAGAGGCTCCTGTTCGAATTCAAATGCACCTTGGCCAAGAAACACTCGTACTCTTAGATGAAAGTGTACTTGAACCAAGTAAATTGCCATTAAAAAAGCAGCAAGAACTTAAGGCGCTATTTGAAAGAATTACACCTCAAGAATTTAATAATTATGATTTAAAACCACGGCTTATTTTTAGAGACTACCCGAAACAAGCCAACGCATTAACATTAACTGATGGTACAATCATCATTACTGATGAGTTAGTTAACTTAATTGAAGATGAAAATGAACTTGTTTCCGTTTTATTACATGAAATGGGCCATCATTATCATCATCATATAATGAATTCTTTAGTGAGTTCATCATCGTTAAAATTTGTCAGCATGTGGATACTGCGCAAATCATCAGGGATTGAAGACATATTGTTAAATTCAGGTAATCAATTAATGACATTGAGCTACTCTCGGGATATGGAATTAGAAGCTGACCAATTTGCTATTGAGTATATGTTAAAACAAGAACGCCCTTTAGAGATGATGGAATCAATATTTATCAAGCTGGCTAACATATCACCTGAAATGAAGAGTAAGCTATTAAGTACCCATCCTCTATGGAAAGAGCGCTTAAATGCGATAGATGCATCTAAACCCTATAGTCAGGATAAAAAACACTAATCACCTCGCTAACATCCCTTTTTATCAATCACTGAATAGAGAATCCCCAATAATATGGAGATTCTCTATTTGCCTTATTGGTAAAAAAATCAACATATAACTGATTATTAATGGAATATTTATACGTTCGATATAGATAGCGTTTATGAAAACAATATGCCGCGTTTTATCACTCTGTTACCACACGAGCATCGCTCTGTTTTATGTGAAATTGAGTTTTCTTCACTATCAAAAAATCAAATTTACGTTATAGTCATGATCTTTAAGTGTTATTTAACCTTTTGATTATGATGTCAATACCCATCATATATCGTCGCTAGCACAAGATATTATTAGGCAAAATTAGATGAAATACGCATCCGTGCCATTTAATCAAAACGAAAATGGTTGGTTAAATGAAACTTCACGCACTCCCCGATATCCGACCTTAAATCAAAATACCGACGCAGATTGGGTAGTTATAGGCTCCGGCTACGCGGGTTTATCTTTTGCAAGAAGACTTGCACACAACAATCCGAACCTTAAAATTATTCTCCTTGATTGCGCAACGGCAGCCGAAAGTTCATCTGCTCGAAATTCAGGATTTATTATTGGGTTACCTCATAATATTGGCAGTTCAACGGCCGAACTAAAGAAAGCCCAATTTTATCGCACGTTGCTTGAAGAAGGCATTCATCAGCTCGCGACATTAACTGAACAGTTTGCGATTGAGTGTGACTGGGAAAGTGCCGGCAAATATCATTGCCAAGTTGATAAAAAGAATGAACGTGTTTTACAAGAGTATGTCGATAATCTCAATACAATGAGTGAACCTTATCAATTACTCGATAAGGAGATGCTCTATCACAAATTAGGTACGCATTTTTATCATAAAGGGATATACACACCAAATTCAATTCTCGTTAATCCAGCAAAATTGGTGGTAGGCTTAGCACGCTCATTACCTGAGAATGTGAAAGTGTATAATTACACTCCCGTTATGGCAATACAGCCTGGCGCCACCATACAGGTACTGACTCCTTATGGCAATATTCGTACAGCAAACATTATGTTAGCAACGAATGCACTCTCTAGAGAATTAACACCAATTAATCATAACCAAGCAGCAATGGCGACATTTGCCAGTATCACAGCCCCACTTTCTCTCGAACAACAACAACGCTTACCTGCGATGAAGAGCTGGGGCTTAACACCTGTGAATGCTATTGCTGGCGCAACGTTACGCTATACCAAAGATCAGCGTATATTGATCCGCCAGCATGTTACCCCTGCGATATGTGGGCGGATCAGTGCAGAACAAACTTATCGAGTGACACAACAGCATCAACAGCTATTCAATAAAATCTACCCGCAATTAGCTGACGTTCCGATAACAAATACTTGGTCCGGTACAATCAGCGTTACCAGAAATGGTGCTCCTATTTGGGGCAGACTCATGAAAGGCGTGTATAGCGCGGGCGGTTGTAATGGCGCAGGGATCTCAAAACAAACCATAGCAGGAACATTATTGGCAGATTATGCTTTAGGAATTGATAACCCTTTAATTGATGCCATGCAGCAACTTGGGCAAGCGAACTATTTGCCACCATCACCGATATTGGATATTGCAATCCACGCCTCATTACTGAAAGAAAGATATATTGGGAGAACGGAAGTATAATGGCAATCGAGTGAACTCTCCCATTCTAGTTTGATCTACATTCCGCACTAACCAATGGAACCCTTTTATCGCGTCATTTATTGGACCATTGGTTTCCCATCAGTAAGAAATTTTACTGCAATTTGCTGCCTATTCATGCTAACACCATAGCCTATGTTATGTGATTGAACCTTTGCCCAATAAACCTGCTGTGAATGCTATTCAACGGTTATGATCGCCATCCATCGAATATTTTTTATTTAAGCCAGACTGATTAGGATTATCATTAAATGACTTTTCACAACTTATTATTATTTAAAGGTTATTCTAACTTGCTTCATTGATCCTTCACCGCTAAATTACCCGTAATTTTACTAATATGAGTGAATGGTTTATGAGCCTCACAATCATTATCTTTTTACTTGTTTATATTGCGATGGGGTTTGGTAAGCTCCCCGGTTTTAAAGTGGATAGAACCGGTGCTGCTGTTATTGGTGCCTTAGCCATGATGGCTGTCGGTAGTATTACCCCTCCTCAAGCATGGAATGCGATCGATTATCGTACTATTGGCATGCTATTTGGGTTGATGGTGGTTTCCGCCTCTTTTGTCGTATCTGGATTTTATAGCTGGACGGCAAACCGCGTTGCCATGCTCAAAGTCAGTGCCCCTGTGTTACTCGCTGTACTCATTGCTGTAGGTGGTTTACTTTCTGCTTTATTGACCAATGATGTTGTTGTGGTGGCAATGACCCCATTATTAGTTTCTATTACATTGTCACGGGGATTAAACCCTGTGCCTTTTTTGTTAGGGTTTTGCTTTGCTGCAAATAATGGCGCTTCTGGCTCCTTGATCGGTAGCCCACAAAATATGATCGCAGCCCAAGGGCTAGATATTTCATTTGTTGGGTTACTCCAAGCTTCGGCTGTACCAGCCTTACTCTCATTACCACTGACTTGGGCTGTTTTAGTTTTTCTTTATCGGAACCGTTGGTATCTGGCGAAAACATCCGTGGATGGAGCCGCGGCCCCCCCTACTCCATCTACTGATCCTGCAACAAAACTTGATGTATGGGAAACCAGTAAAGCGGGCATTATTACGTTAATTGTTATTATCGCTTTCGTCATCAGTGATATTCCAAGAGAGCTTATTGCATTAACTGCGGCTGGGTTTTTATTGCTAAATCGCTCGATTGCATCAAGTGATATGCTGAAATTAGTTGATGGTAATCTGTTATTACTGATTATGGGATTATTTGTCGTCAATGCTGCATTTGCATCAACGGGATTGCCTCAGCAAATGTTAAATGATTTACGGAATAACGGTGTTGAGCTAAATAACCCTATCGTACTTTTCTTGATCACTGGTGTGTTAAGTACCATTGTTGGTAATAACCCCGCAGTAATGTTACTGGTGCCTTTCTTATCATCCAGCGGTAATACCGATTCATTAGGTGCCGCCTTAGTACTTGGCTCGGGTTTTTCAAGTAATTTATTCGTCTTTGGTAGCCTTGCCGGTATCATTGTGGTCGAACAAGCTGCCGCTTATGGTGTGAAAATTTCGTTTTCGGAATTTGCCAAATCAGGTGGGATCGTCGCTTTATTATGTATGCTACTAGCAGCAGCATGGATAGTCTTGGTGCTTTAAGCAGAATGCCACTCGCGTAATAGCGAGTGGCATATAAATAATTATTTCGGATAGCTGGTTTTATTTAAAATAGTGGCATGCGCCCCAACGGGAAATAGGCTAACCGCACTAAAGGCCTGATCCTGATACCCCATGATCCCACCATCCGTCCTCATCATATCTAAATCAATCAGGATAATGCCGAGTGTTGGAATAATTTTCTCACGCCAAATAAATATAGCTGCTCTGACACCTTAATATAGTGGCAGCGGTCAACATCAGCTAACCCCTTTTCGACCCCATCTAAACAATGCCACGCATAAAACTGTTCGTTAAGATAAACATGTTCATAGCGCTCTTTTGGATTATAGGTATACATATTGCGCATACCAATTAATTCAGATGTGTAGGCCGGTAAAGAGCGTTGAGCCTCTCCTAAAGTGCCAAAATAAATCTCCACCTCGACATCTGTCAAAGGGCGATTTTGCTCTACTTTACTAAAGGCAGAAATGCGAATATCTGCTTCGTCAGGGAGTTTACCTTGCACTAATACACAGTTACCGTCTTTTTCATTGATAATTAAGGTAACACTGGCTTGCCAATCATCTGGGGAGATAAAATTGACGAAATAAACCCCTGAACGAATTGAGGTAACACGGCAATCAATTGTCACACCTTGCCATTCAATTTGTTGATCTGCTGGAAAAGAAATATCTTCTTGCCGGTCTTTTTCAGCGAATCTCAATTGAAATGTTTTACCTGTTAATTGGTTATTGGTTTCTAAAATATAGCTATCTGGAGCAAAACCATCTGACAATGCGCCAACTTGGATAAAAGCCACTTCTTCAATCATAATAGCTCCTTAAGTAAAAGCGAGTGTAGGTAAATCAACGACGCTTGCACCACCATCAATAACCAGTGCAGCACCTGTAATCATTGATGCGTCAGTAGAGCATAAGAATCGGCATGCCAATGCGACCTCTTTTGCCGTTGCAGGGCGCTGTAACGGTACATCACGGCATACATATCGATAAGCGTCATCTAATGTAAATTGATGCTGCTCCATTAAAGGCTGCATCTCTTCATCTGCCATTGGTGTTCTAACCCAGCCGGGACAAACTGCATTCGCTCTGACACCTTGATGACCATAATCACGTGCAACGGAGCGCATCAATCCTATTAAGGCGTGTTTGGCTGTCACATACCCACACGCTTCCGGACCTGCGGCCAACGATGCCAGTGAGCCGACAAATAAGACATTACCGTGACTTTGCGTTAATAGGGGTATACAACCACGAACACTCGCAAAAGCACTATCAAGATTAGCTTTCATCGCTTGATGCCACTGTTGGTCATTCATATCTTCAACACGCCCCAACCCCATTCCGCCTGCATTGCACACCAGCACATCAATAGTGCTCGTATGTTGCTTAATTTGTGGCAAAATAATTTCGTTCCATGAAGTTTCAGTTGAGACATCAGCAACGATAGCAATGGCACCTGTTTCAAGTGCAACTGCATTTAGCGGCTCTGCACGCCGTCCAACAATAAAAACCTGATCCCCTTGCTGTGTGAATAGTTGCGCACACGCCGCACCAATCCCTGTGCCACCTCCTGTAATGATGACGGATCTTGAGTTCATTCACCCCCCTATCGCTGGAATTGTTAAAGCAACGTTAATTTATTTATTAATATAGAAATAAATAACCTTCGTTGACCATCGATCTAAGGAACGATATTCAGCAAAATACGGAGGTCGCGAATAAATTTATCGCTAAAAGGTATCAACCTGCCTCACAACAGGTTGATAAAGATAAGGGAAGCATTAAGGTAAGATAGCAAAAGAACGCACGGGAAAACCGCTCGCATTATTAGGTTTGGCAACAATATTAAAAATAACCGCCCCTCTCGTCGGTAATTTGTCCAGATTGGTCATCAATTCAATTTGATAGGTGTCCTGCTCTAGAACATAGTATTCACCTAATAATGCATTATGGCGACGAAAATCCTTAGCCGCATCGGTGTCAAAGGTTTCATGGCCTATTGCTTTGATCCCCCTTTCCTCAAATAAGAATTTCAATGCATCAATCCCCCAACGCGGTATCTGATTATTTCCCTCTGCATCTTTGTTATCCATCGCCTCCTGAGATGGCCAACGATGACTCCAGTCAGTCCGTAGTGCAACAAAAGTATCAGGCTCTATTTTTCCGTACTCTTGTTCAAAATTGAGTACATCTTGACGTGAAAATGCAAACGTAGGGTCTTGCTTCGCTCTTTTTGATTGGTCAATCACAATTAGGGGTAAAACTAACTCTTTTAGTTCTAATTCATGTAGATAGCGTTTCCCTTCAACGAAATGGCAGGGGGCGTCAATGTGTGTGCCATATTGGCCTGGAAAAGTAAATTGTTGGGCAAAAAAACCATCTGGATAATCAAATAATGTCTTTATGCTTGCCGATTCAAACATAAAAAAATGCGGTGAATCTTTATCAAAAGGATGCGTTAAATCAACCCATTTTTTTGACTTTAATAATTTAAGTGCTGTGATTAAGTCATTTTCCATAATATTCCCCTGATGATGTGTTAATTCAATTTTTAATTTTTAGCTTGTTCAATAACTAATTAACGAAAAAAACACAATTTGTCTAGATCAGTAAAGAGAGGAATTTTCATATTAAAAATAGAAGAGAAAATCGTATCACTCAAATAAAAAACCACCTAATATAAATATTAGGTGGTCAAATGTAACATAATAAAAAATAATAAATAGACTAGGGTTTTGGATAATTAGCCCATGCTTGAGGTTCAATAAAACCATCATAAATAGACTGAGAACGAATGTAATCAGCGTATTCTTTAGATTCAAAAGCCTCTTTTAAATCTTTTGCCCATTGGGAATTCACATTGTCTTGCATAACAGTCACAATCACCCGATGCTCTAATGGTGAATTTTCTACAACCAGCCCATCGGCAATACGCTGACCAGCGCTGGCAACATAGTTGCCGTTAACAACAACAAAATCAACATCATCTAATAAACGTAACCCCTGAGCTGCATCGGTTTCACGTATATCTAAACGATATTTAGCAGGTTCGATATCATTAACACTAAAGGTTAATGTGCTGATATTCGGTTTGATTTTTATCCAACCTAACTCTTCTAAAATACGTGCGCCGCGCTCTGCATTTACGGGGTCATTGGATAAAGCAACGATCATACCGTCTTTCACTTCGTCTAATGATTTATGTTTATTCGAACGTAAGCTTTGTGGTGCACTCGGAGAATCGGTTAATGCCACCATATTAATATTATTTTTCTTATTATAAGCTTCCATATATGCACGACTCTGGTTTACCGAGGCATCGATAGAACCTTCTTCAAAGGCGGGATTTATTTGTCTATTTTGCGAAAATTGGCGTAAATTGACTTTATAACCCTTCTTTTCCAAGATGGGTACAATCCCTTTCTCAACTTGGTCGATATAATTACCAACCCCAAAACCTATAGTGATCTCTTTTTTATTCGGATTATCCTTTTCACTATTATCATTACATGCAGCTAATGCAATAACAGCGGTAGCAATAAGCGATAAGTATTTTATTTTTTGTTTCAACATGATGTTACGACCCTGTGTAAATAATGTGGCCAGTATAATCATATTTTTACATCTTATTTAGATCATCTCGTTATAACTTAATACAAAAAGAATATATAACCTATTTTATATGCCTTTTAGGTATATGAATATAATAATTTGTTCGTTCGAATAACGATTCGCTTGATATGTAATGAAGGAGATAAAAAACGTTAAAAAAAAGTGAGTTATGAAATGCCGATTTTAAATTATGATTTAATTGATGCGCTAATCAATATAACACCAGAGTCTACCTTAGCAGACGCAAGGAAAGAACGTTCAAACGCGACAGAAAATACGCAAGCTGCTTTTGAAGCGATTTTTTCCGCACCGTCACCCCAATTAACCGGAGAAATTAAGTTTTTATTTGCGCGAATTATCGCTGAACAGACAGGTAGCCATGTGCTAGCCGATTTTTACAATCAATTATTAGGGCAGCGCTCACCTAACTTGAATACGCCAGCGCTTCAAGCCGCTGAACACTATTTACGCATATTGGTGAGCCAACCAAAACAAACTCATTACTCCCTCATTCATGCCCTTATTGAACAAGGGTGGCACGAAGCGGATATTATCCTACTTGCGCAATTAATAACTTTTGTCACCTATCAAGCCCGTTTAATTGAAGGGTTAAGATTATTGCAAGGTAACAGTACTATCACCAAATCTGCTGAGCCAGTTACTGCTGGACAATGGAATAGCAACTCACACACTCATCAAGGCCAACCGGCTCCGACCGCCTTCACTCAAGATCAACTTGGATGGGAATCATGGCTACAAGCGAGAGATCCACAGACGCTAGAAGCAGATGAAGCTCAGGTGATGAAAAAATTCGGCCAACTTAATTCTGAATATTTTTTGCTGCTCGCCCATCAAAGTCACATTCTAACACTACGTACGCTTATCGATCGTGGCGTCTTTTATACCCTCGGCGGCTTACCTCGTTGGGAACGTGAATTTGCTGCTGCGGCGGTTAGCAAGGTGAACGGCTGCATCTATTGTGCTTCGGTACATGCTCGTAAAGCCAGCCAATATGCCAAAGAGCATAAAGCGGATGTTGAGAAGCTTATCGCAACGCCAGTAGGCGCGATTTTAGCTGAGGGTTTTGATGACCGTTTAACGGCGATTACGGATTTCACGACAGCGCTATCAACGACACCAATACGAGCCACGCATCAACAGGTTGAGACACTACGTCAACTAGGGCTAAGTGAGCTAGAGCTACTTGATTTGATCCAATCAACCGCCTTTTTCTCTTGGGCTAATCGACTGATGCTCTCACTCGGTGAACCATTTGAACTTAAACAGGACAAGGAGTGATCTCGTGACACAGCTAAAAGGGTTAAATGCTTTGGAAGAGCAAATCACTCAAGACCTACAAAACCTTAATCTGCCATTAAACCGCTGGTCATTATCGCCAAACCAGTCTGATGACCATCAATTAGATGTTGCAATTATCGGTGCGGGCATGTCAGGGGTCACGGCAGCCTTTGCCCTTAAATTACAAGGGATTGATGCGATAGTTTTTGATCAAGCCCCAGAAGGTCAAGAAGGCCCATGGCAAACGCCGGCCTTGATGGAAACATTGCGTTCACCAAAACAGGTGGTTGGCCCTGCACTCGCGTCACCCTCTTTAACTTTTCAAGCTTGGTTTAAAGCTCAGTTTGGTGACGATGAGTGGGAAGCACTTGATAAAATTCCTCGTTTACAATGGGGGGAATATCTACAATGGTTTAAAACCATGACGTCGCCAGTGGTTTTCAATCAATATCAATTAACTGATATTCAAGTCAATCCACAAGGTTGCCTACTCACATTTGCAACACCTAACGGTAAACAGCAATATCAAGCACAGCATGTGATCCTTGCGACAGGTATGGAATCCTTTAGCGAACCTAATATTCCAAGCTTTATGGCGGAGATCCCTTCTGCTTACTGGGAGCACTCTTACGCCGGTAGTGATTACAGCCGGTTTAAAGGGTTAGATATTGCGGTCGTAGGATACAGTGCCGGTGCTATGGATAGCTCGGCAACAGCACTTGAACAGGGTGCGCGCTCTGTTGAATTATTGATCCGAGCGAAAGATATGCCAAGGGTGAATCGCGGAAAAGTCGCAGGCAACCCTGGCTTTACTCAAGCTTATCACCAGCTTACCGATGCACAAAAATGGCATTACAGTGATTATGTTGCTAAAGCAAAAACGCCGGCCCCGCATGGCAGCACGCTGAGAGTCTCTCGGCATGAAAATGCTTATTTTAACTTTAATACACAGGTCAAAAAGATAGACGTCAATGGTAAGAAACTGCATATCGCCACAACCACAGGGGAATATGTGGTCGATTACCTGATCTTAGCGACCGGATATCGCATTAATTGGCAGCGCCACAGTGCATTTAATCACATCGCGCCTTTTATTCGTAAATGGGGTGATGTGTATACCCCTTCTAAAGCTGAACAAAATAGTGAGTTTGCCTCCTATCCCTATTTAGGCCATCACTTTGAATTTCTCCCTAAAACCGATTGTGAGTTACCTAAGCTCAGTAATATTTACTGCTTTAACTTAGCTGCATCCTTAAGTATGGGGCCACTTATTGGTTTGATCCCTAATACCAATACGGGCGCGCAGAAACTGGCTGAACATATCGCTGCTCAGTTGTACCTCGCTCATCATGAGCAACATTTAGAGCAGGTAAAAAATAGCACTGAAGCGGAGCTACTAGGTGATGAATGGCAATCTGCTCTCCCCTATAGCCAGCGAACACCACAAACGAGCAATGTGGAGTGATTGATGATTACATTTAAAAATATTCAGAAGGTCTATGAAAAAGAAGGCCATTCACTCACTGCCTTACAGGATGTGAATTTGCAGATTCATGAAGGTGATATTTTTGGGTTTATTGGCTATAGCGGTGCAGGAAAAAGCTCCTTGATCCGTCTCGTCAACCAACTTGAAAAACCCTCGTCAGGTGAAGTGATCATTAATGGGAAAAATATTGCTCACCATAGTGCAACTGAAATTCGAGCCCATAAAAAAAGCATCGGCATGATCTTCCAGCACTTCAATTTGTTAGAAACGAAGACCGTTGCACAGAATATCGCCATGCCGTTATTGCTATCAGGAGTCGACAAAAAAGAAATTCAGCGACGCGTGGATGATATTTTAGCCTATGTAGAGCTGAGTGATAAAAAACACCAATATCCTGGGCAACTATCAGGCGGACAAAAACAGCGTGTCGGTATTGCTCGAGCATTAATCAATAATCCGAAAATTTTATTGTGTGATGAAGCCACTTCTGCACTTGACCCACAAACGACACAATCTATTTTGTCATTATTAAAAAAAATTAATCGTGAACAAAATATCACCATTTTGTTGGTAACTCATGAAATGGAGGTGATTGAGCAGATATGTAATCGTGTCGCGGTAATGGAAGCGGGTCGAGTTGTCGAAGAAGGCACTGTTTTAGAGATTTTCTCAGAGCCACAACATCCGACGACAAAAAAGTTTGTCCGTACCGTACTTAACGAAGAAATCCCTGAACGTGTCTTGCACAATTTAGAGCATCAAAGCAATGTTTACCGCTTAGAGTTTTTAGGTGCTTCCGCACAGCAACCCGTTGTGAATGAACTGATCTTACAGGATAAAGTTAAAATCAATATTTTGTTTGCCAATATGAAAGAGATAAGTGGTGTCGTGTTAGGCAGTATGTTTGTCCAGATCGTCGGCCATGATGAAGATATCGACCAAGGGATCGCATTTTTACGTCAGCGCGGTGTTGCTGTCAATAAGGGGGTACTATGACACAATGGCTTGATACCGCATTAACGAGTAAACAATTTTTACTCGCGATGTCTGAAACCTTCACTATGGTTTCAATTGCACTGGTTATCGGTTCCCTATTGGGGATTTTACTGGGGATTGCACTCGTTGTGACGCGCCCTGATGGGATTTGGGAAAATAAATGGGTTTATCGCATTATTAACCCAATAATCAATACGGTCCGTTCATTGCCTTTTATTATTCTACTCGTTGCAATGATCCCTCTAACACGTTTTATGGTTGGCACCTCTATCGGCACTACGGCTGCCATTGTGCCCTTAGTTATCTATATTGCACCTTATACGGCTCGTTTAATTGAAAACTCATTATTAAGTGTGCATTCGGGGATCATTGAAGCCGCAGATTCAATGGGGGCGACCAATTGGCAAATTGTTTGGCACTTTATCTTACCTGAGGCTAAATCATCGCTAATCTTAAGCTTAACCGCAGCCAGTATCACTTTAGTGGGAGCGACAGCCATGGCTGGAGCGGTCGGTGGTGGCGGTGTCGGTGACCTAGCACTCAACTACGGTTACCAACGTTTCGACAACGTTGCTATGGCAATCACCGTCGTTACATTAGTCATTATTGTTCAAGGAATACAAATGATTGGTGATTATCTTGCTAAGAAAGCAAGATTCCACTAATTCTAGATGACCGATATATCAGATTATATCGGTCAATCTACTCTTTTCCGTCCAATGCATCATTTTATTGATAATCTCCGCATCTTTTTCGCCTGTTTTCCTCTAAATAATTATTTTTCTAATTTATAGCTTATTGATTAGAGTGAAAATTACACAAAACGCCAACCTTTACTAACTTTAAAGTTAAATCCCACAAAAAAATATAAATGAAACCGCTGATTCCACCAAACAATGCGTTCAAAAGCTTATAAAAATAGCATAAGCATGTCATAACAATTTAAAAAAATGCAGTTAATCGTCAATTTATTTGTTGTTATCTGTTGTATAATCATAATGATATGTCAATGGAAATGTTTTTAAGTCGTTTTAAACAAAAACATTATCAATGCCATGTTAATCTGAGTTTTTTCTTCTTATTGCTGATTACTTTATACGCAACACTACTGCATCATCAGCGTTTTATTAACCTCTAACCTAAATCTGATTATGCCAACAATAGAACAACTGATATTACTGACATCCATACTGATTTTACTGGGTATTTTTTCTAGCAAACTTTCTGCTCGGCTAGGCTTGCCTATGCTTGTTATGTTCCTGTTTATAGGAATGTTAGCGGGTGAAGATGGCATAGGCCAAATCGCGTTTAACAACGTGAATGTTTCCTATGCTGTAGGTTCACTCGCATTAGCCTTGATTTTGTTCGACGGTGGCCTACAAACATCAGTTAAATCGATTCGACTTGTTTGGAAGCCTGCATTTACCTTGGCCACCTTTGGGGTGTTAATTACCGCGGGCATCACCGGACTCGCCGCGGCTTATATTCTTGGCATCCCCTTGCTTGAAGGGCTGTTGCTTGGCGCCATTGTCGGCTCAACAGATGCGGCGGCGGTATTCTCCCTATTGCGTAACGCGGGTATCTACCTTAATGAACGTTTACAATCAACGTTAGAAATTGAAAGTGCTACCAACGACCCAATGGCAATTTTCTTAACCGTGGGCTTACTGCAACTCCTCATGAATCAAAGCGCTTCTGGTAGCGAATTATTATTACTGTTCGTTAGCCAAATGGGGATCGGTACACTTGTCGGCCTAAGTGTTGGTTGGATTTCAATCAAGATCATTAATAAAATTAAGTTACTGGCAACAGGGTTATACCCAGTATTAGTGGCGGCGTGTGGTCTATTATCATTCGGTCTAGCCAGTAACTTACAAGGTAGTGGCTTTTTATCTATCTTCGTTACAGGCGTTGTGATTGGTAATGCTCGCTTTGTTTTCCAACGTAATACCTTTTTATTCCATGATGGGCTGGCTTGGCTCAGCCAAATCATCATGTTCGTTATGTTAGGCTTGCTAGTTAACCCAAGCTCTTTATTAGAGGTCTGGTTTGAAGGGTTGGTGATCGCACTGGTACTCACCTTTATCGCTCGCCCCATCGCTGTCGTGCCTGTATTAAAATTCTTTAAATTCAGTCGTGAAGAAATCACTCTGGTTTCTTGGGTTGGTCTGCGTGGCTCTGTTCCTATTATCTTAGCGATCTTCCCTTTTATTTATGGTCTACCAGGCGCTAACTTAATTTTTGATGTGGTTTTCTTCGTGGTATTAATCTCAGCGACGTTACAAGGCTCTACCCTACCTTATGTCGCACGCAAACTTAATTTAATGCAGCCACCACCATTACTGCCCGCTGCGACTTTGGACATTACCGCTGTCGATCAAATTGATGCTGACCTAGTAGAGTATACGTTGGGTGAGGACTGTTCTGCTGTCGGCCGCCGTCTATCTCAGTTGGCACTACCTGACCAAACTGTCATCGCAATGATCACTCGTGGTAAAAGCGTGCTCCCCCCTCGTGGTTCAACAAGACTAATTGCCGATGACCATTTGTTTGTCGTCTTGAAACCAGAAAATCGTTTATTCCTCGAACGGCTGTTCTCTGAACAAGTCTCTCCTGATTTAACCCCGATAGAATTACCCACTTCTGGGCTCAGTCTAAAGGGCACAACAAGGCTAGATGAGATTTATGAGTCTTATGGCATTTTAATCGATAATGAGAATAACCAGACACTGGACCAATTTATTTATAGCATTTCAGCAAATGAGCCAGTACAAGACACCGTCATTAGCTTAGCGACATTACAGATAAGAATTAGTGAGATGATCGGCTCTCGAATTGTGACGGCAGTATTAGAGCCCCTTCCACAAGAAGATAATTAGTTCAACGGCAAACATCAGTTAATTCGATTTACAATGAAATTAACTGATGTTTATATCTGCCAGCCTCTTTTATTGTCTGGATGTGCGATTTTATCTGGGTGTATTGTTGATAGCTTTATCTTCTTTAGACTATTTGATGAGTTGTTATTTTTACTCATATAATTTTCTAGATTCTTAGCTACAAAAAATAAAAGCCCGTAAACGGGCTTTTATTTCGCAAAGTATAAATAAAGATAGCTACAATAAATTATCAGTATACTCAATAGAGAGAATTCTCAATTGTTATTAGCATATTAATGTTCTTAATTGAAACAATTAAGTTTTAATTGCTTAATTAAGTTCCACTTTGGAACATAATAACTGATGATTAAATGAGTGAATAAATAGAGTCATCAAACCCTTTAGATTCTTTGTCCTCATTAGCATGAGTATCATCTTGCAGGATTTCACTGAAGAATTCGCCCATATTTACATCTAATACTTTTAGTACTCTGACTAGACAATCAATATCTATACGATTTACCCCACGTTCATAACGAAATAGTTGTTGCTCACTGATATCAATCTCTTTAGCTAACTGAAAAACGGTATAGCCTTGAGATTTTCTTAACGATTTAATTTTTTGTCCAACTGCACAAGCGACAGGATATTTTGTATTCATAAACATTCTCGCTTCAACTTATATTATTAATGAAATAAAAAATCAGCAGGTGATTCTCTGTGTTTTTCTATTGTTATCTTTATTTATGATATAGCCATTTGGGTGTATTAACGACGATTCAGCATATATCTTGAGAGGGATGATATACTAGCCATATAATTAGTTTCAACTAATCCAAAAATGACATTGCAAATGTGTAACTAAATATTATCAGAATCACAAAAAGCCCACCACCTAAGTATTATTCTTTAATTTCAATAAGTTAATCTGTTTAACAATTAATAGTTGTTGTTCTATGCAGACATAGTCTAACAGGTAGCGGTAGAATTATAATCTAAATTAACCTCATTTAACCGATAAAAAATCTAAAAATAAAAGAAATAAACAGAATAATTTAATACTGTAACACTATTAATGATTTTTCAAATCAATATTCATTTTATGAATACGCATAATAGGATAATTACAGCAATACTGTAAAACAAAGTAAAAAATGGAAATTTTTCCCATATTATCATTTTGATAACTTAAATATCAATAACTTATAACAATAGTCCTTTTGTTACAATCGGCAGAAAATACTTAATTTTTAAAGCAGCACAAAAAAAACAGACTACAGCTATCATAGCTAACATAACAAAACATTAACGTTAAGTATCTTTTTGCTTTGCTATACATGAAGCATATCACAAAAAACAAAAAATTAAATTCCCACAAATAAACAGGTTTTTATCTCGCCACAACACTCTAAAAGTGATATTTTTCTTATAGATTTTTTACATATATTAAACATGGGGAGTTTATGTCTACAAAATTTTTATCGGCAGATTTTTATCATGTTAAGCTCGACTGATACTCCTACAATTTTTTTGTTTTTAGCATCTGATATAGACAAATGAAATCTAATCCTCAACAAAAAGAACATCTACAGCATTATAAGAGTAACAATGTAGATTTTATCTAACCATTATTCCTAGCCCAATAAGAAGAGTATTTCTAGCAATAATCATTCGAAATTTATTTCCTTTTTTGATCCTACCTTCCTTATAACTCATATACAGCGTAGATACAGCGACAAATAAACATCATGCAAAATCATCTTTTAATGACGATCATTTATTGATAAGTTTTTATTGATGATCATTTTTGAACCAAACATTTTTATTAATACATATTTTAGGTGGTTTATTAATTACCTGATTAGTGACTAATAGCAACTTAATGAATATTTTTCGATATTGTAAATATTAAAACTAATTATCATTAATATTTTCATTAAATAAAATAACGGTAAGTGATAATAAAGCAAAGATAATGCGCTCGAGTTAATAAGAGATTATTTTCATTAATTAGCACATTGGGTAATATTTAATATCTAAATTTAGGTTTAGACGTTGCTTTCAGCGAGTTTAATGACTACGTTCAATTTGCACTCAACACGTTTACAAGTTTTTTTATTATTATGCCCAGCTAACAGTCAATTAAGACTAAAATGCTGAGATATGCGCATTTAGCTCACTCTACAGTGGGAAATTTAATGGAGCTATCCGAGAAATGAATTTCTGTTATTTTATCTAGCACGCTGCGCACTAGAGCAAAATTGAATAAAAATGAGAGGTTGAAGTGATATTATCTATGTGAGTGGTTATTTATCAATTTTACAAGCTAGCAAATCATTAAGCTCGGTGTATTGGCTAAATCTCTGTTTGCTAGCTTCGCAGACATGACAAAAAACGCTATCGATAAGCAGGGTTCAATGATCGCAAAGCGGTTACAGTGGGTTTGATTAGAATTTTAATGCGGTTTTTCATTGATACTTAAATAAACATCATGAAAATAAGGTGGTTATTGTTGATTTAGGGGATTTGATT
>NZ_JAMPMC010000012.1:0-117135 GCF_028477945.1 Providencia sp. PROV261
ATTAATTTTTATAACCAGTATTTATGAAAATGCGAGTAACTAATGAAGTGGTGGGCGATACCGGGCTCGAACCAGTGACCTCCTCCTTGTAAGGGAGATGCTCTACCAACTGAGCTAATCGCCCACTTCATGACAAGTTTCACATATTTGTAAATAAATGGTGGGCGATACCGGGCTCGAACCAGTGACCTCCTCCTTGTAAGGGAGATGCTCTACCAACTGAGCTAATCGCCCATTTATTTACTTCACTTACTTGTTTCATCGTCGACAGTGGTGGGCGATACCGGGCTCGAACCAGTGACCTCCTCCTTGTAAGGGAGATGCTCTACCAACTGAGCTAATCGCCCTGCCGTCGATGGAGGTGCATTATAGGGATCCCTCGTTCTGAGTCAACGGTTTTTGAATAGATTTTTTCTGTTCGTTGTAAAAATAAGCAAGATGTTCCAATATTCACCAGAAAAGAACCTTATTTAACCAATAATTAAGCTTTTGTATCACCCAACCAATACAATATTAGAACAAAAATATTTTTATGCTGAGAAATTGCCTATCCTTTTTCTTTTTTTACGGATTTTATTTGCATCAACATCGATAACTTGATTGAGGTATCACTTTAGAGTGATAGAATAGAACAACATTTTAGACATGCTGACGTGTTTCTCTGGTGACCGATAGCGAGAAGAAATCTTTCGCTCACACATCAATGATAGGCTGTTTATATTTAACGCCTCCCTATTATTTAGAGAACGTTGGCATGTTAGAAACCACGTATCGCAATTAAGGCAATCTCGATGAGTAAAATTAAAACCCGTTTTGCACCTAGTCCAACAGGGTATTTACATGTTGGTGGAGCGCGTACTGCGCTTTATTCCTGGTTATTCAGCCGCCATAATCAAGGCGAATTTGTTCTGCGTATCGAAGATACGGACTTAGAACGCTCAACTCAGGAAGCTATCGATGCCATTATGGATGGTATGAACTGGTTAAATTTGAATTGGGATGAAGGCCCTTATTATCAAACGAAACGCTTTGACCGTTATAACGATGTTATTGACCAAATGCTTGAAGCAGGTACCGCTTATCGTTGCTACTGCTCAAAAGAGCGCTTAGAAGCGCTGCGTGATCAACAGATGGCATCAGGTGAAAAGCCTCGCTATGATGGCTGCTGCCGTGATCACGCCCATAACCATACGCCTGACGAGCCGCATGTTGTTCGTTTCCGTAATCCACAAGAAGGCTCGGTTATTTTTGATGATAAAATCCGTGGCCCGATTGAGTTTAGTAATCAAGAGTTAGATGACCTCATTATTCGCCGCACCGATGGCTCACCAACTTATAACTTCTGTGTGGTTATTGATGACTGGGATATGGAAATTACTCACGTTATCCGCGGCGAAGATCATATCAACAATACCCCACGCCAAATTAATATCTTAAAAGCGCTAGGAGCACCTGTTCCTGAATATGCACACGTTTCAATGATTTTAGGCGATGACGGTAAAAAACTCTCCAAGCGTCACGGTGCTGTAAGCGTTATGCAATATCGCGACGAAGGGTATTTACCAGAAGCACTACTCAACTATTTAGTTCGTTTGGGCTGGTCACATGGCGACCAAGAGATTTTTTCTCGTGAAGAAATGATTGAATACTTTAGCTTAGATGCAATTAGCAAATCAGCGAGCGCATTCAATACCGATAAGTTGCTTTGGTTAAACCACCATTATATTAATCAATTGCCACCAGAAGAAGTTGCCGTTCACCTTGCATGGCATATTGAGCAACAAAACATCAACACTGAAAATGGCCCGCAATTAGCTGAGTTAGTTAAATTGCTCGGTGAACGCTGCAAAACATTGAAAGAGATCGCTGAATCCTGCCGCTACTTCTATGAAGAGTTTGATGAGTTCGATGCAGATGCCGCGAAAAAACACTTGCGCCCTGTTGCACGTCAACCATTAGAAACGGTGAAACAAAAACTGTCAGCAATTACCGATTGGACAGCAGAAAACGTTCATCAAGCTATCGAACAAACGGCCGCTGAATTAGACGTTGGTATGGGTAAGGTCGGCATGCCATTACGTGTCGCTGTAACTGGTGCGGGTCAATCCCCTGCGTTAGATGTTACCGTTCATGCGATTGGTCAAACACGTGCTATTGCACGCATTGATAAAGCGTTGTCGTTTATCGCCGAACGTGAAGCCTCAGCCCAGTAATTGATTTAATTAAGCCCCTGTGATGGTTAGCATCATAGGGGTTCACACCTTATCAACCTTATAAGCACTCCTCTAATCTCGATACACTCCCTTATTCATTGACGAAATGCTCTATAATTCAGCAATTAAACTTAAAACCACATTATTTGATTGACACCCTGACATTGCTTGAATATTATGCCCTCCGTCCAAAAGATTTTGTTTGGGGCTATAGCTCAGCTGGGAGAGCGCTTGCATGGCATGCAAGAGGTCAGCGGTTCGATCCCGCTTAGCTCCACCATCTAATTCCCTGTTAGGTGGTATCAAAATCATTTTGTTGGGGCTATAGCTCAGCTGGGAGAGCGCTTGCATGGCATGCAAGAGGTCAGCGGTTCGATCCCGCTTAGCTCCACCACTTTATATCCTGTCAATAGTTAGTCAGCCTATCTCTGTTTTATCCCAATATAATAGATTGGTTCGGGATGTCATCCGGTTTTACTTCAGAAAAATAGCCGCTATTGAGATATAACTCTTCCTCATACTATGGCTGTTTTTGATGCACTTCTTGTAAGAAGAAGTGGTTGCGGCTAGCCATGAATATCTATCACCACCGCATCCCTATTGTGCCGTATATCCCCCATCGACGGGTATAAATGCCCCTGTAATAAAACTGCTATCATCAGAAAGTAAAAATGCGACTGTTTTTGCGATCTCTTCACGCGTTGCCATGCGCCCCATTGGGTGAGTCGATGCCATCCATTCTTGAGTTTCAGTTGGTAAATTCATTATATTTGGCGTTGCGACATAACCAGGACCGATAGCATTAATCCTCACCCCTTTTTGAGCATACTCTAGTGCCGTTGCACGAGTTAGACCTAAAACAGCATGTTTTGCCGCTGTATAAGGTGAAATACCCGCAATACCAGTCACGCCATTACATGCAGATAAGTTCACGACGGCTCCGCCTCCCGCCCTGACGATTGCAGGTAATCCGTATTTTAATCCATAAAAAGTTCCACTCACATCAGTTGCGATAACGGCATCCCAATCCGCTAGTGGATAATCCTCAATAGTAACGCCATGAGGTCCTGTGATCCCTGCATTATTAACCAAATAGTGTAACGCCCCACACTGCTGCTCAATTTGTGTAATTGCTGCTTTAAATTGCTCGTGACTTGTCACATCCATCACTAAAGGAATAACACGTTCGCCACTTTGGTCTATCTTATTGGCTGCTGTTTGTAATGATATTTCGTTGCGTCCTGTTATAAACACCGTCGCACCACATTGGTATAAATGTAGTGCAATTTCTTCACCAACTCCTGTTGATGCGCCTGTCACTAAAGCGACTTTCTCTTGTAAATTTTGCATACTTCCTCTCAATATGATTAACTAAAGTTAATTAACCACACTGTATATGATTAACTTTAGTTAATCAATAGTCGATTTTATCGGATTGATAAGGCTATACTGTGTCAATAATCACTAACATGATGAAATAACATGGCAAATCAACTCGAAGATGCACTATCACTTTTGCAATGTACCTTGGTTGCGAGGCGTTTAAGCTTTACACCTGAACAGGTCACTTGGGGGCAATATGATGTATTAGAAATACTTCGGCTCAAAGGGGATCAAACACCAGGGCAATTAAGCCAACTGTTAGGCATATCTCGGCAGAATTTATCCAAGTTTCTTCGAGCACTAAAAGCACTTGGGTTCGTGAGCCAATACCAATCTGAACAAGATAAGCGAGAATTAATCACTCACTTAACCGATGAAGGTCGGGATTTTTTACAACGTGCAGCAACAGGCCGAAAAGAAAATGCCGCTAAAGTCAGTAGTGCTTTAACAGCGAATGAACAAGCTTTGTTTATCCAGCTTTCACAGAAAGTCACTGCGGCTTTAGGCCATGACTGACCCAATACAACTAAACTCGTTTTAAAGGCTTTACAAGGCCATCTAGCCCCTCTATTTTTAAGCCTAATGCCATTTCCATCAGTTGCCCTAATCGCCCCTGTGGAAATGCCCCTTTTTTGTAAAACCATAGCAGGTATTCTTCAGGAAGATCGATCAATACACGACCTTGATATTTTCCAAATGGCATCCGCGTGTTTGCCATATCAATGAGATCTTGTTTTTCCATTTTTTCCTCCTAAAAGCAAAAACGGCATTCATAATGAACGCCGTTTTACACTTTACCACGCTTTTATGTTTTACAGAATTAAGCCAACAACAGCCGCTGATAGGAAGCTAACTAATGTTGAACCAAACAGCAGTTTCAAGCCAAAACGTGCAACCGTGTTACCCTGTTTCTCATTTAAGCCTTTGATTGCCCCTGCCACAATACCGATTGAGGAGAAGTTAGCAAAAGAGACTAAAAATACCGATAAAATACCGACTGAACGTGTTGATAACGTTGCTGCAACCTCTTTTAGGTCGCCCATTGCGACGAACTCGTTAGTGACCATTTTTACCGCCATGATCCCACCGACTTGCAATGCTTCTTCAGCAGGGATACCTAATATCCAAGCAAATGGGTAGAACACGTAGCCCAGCATGGTTTGGAACTTGATATCAAAAATCGCCATACAGATACCATTTACCATGGCAATCAAAGCGATAAAACCGATTAACATGGCTGATACGATAATCGCAACTTTAAAGCCGGCAAGGATATATTCACCCAACATTTCAAAGAAGCTTTGACCTTCATGAATATTGGTCATCTGTAACTCTTCTTCGGCTTCAGGTGGGTATGGGTTGATTAAGGAAAGGATCACGAAAGTACCAAACATGTTAAGTACCAATGCTGCAACCACAAAGCGCGGTTCTAGCATGGACATATATGCACCAACTATCGACATAGAAACCGTCGACATTGCCGTTGCAGCCATGGTGTACATTCTACGTTCAGACATTTTGCCTAGCTGATCTTTATAGGCAATAAAGTTTTCAGATTGGCCTAATAGCAGTGAGCTAACCGCGTTAAAAGACTCTAGCTTGCCCATACCATTGACTTTAGATAGAACCGTACCGATCACACGGATCACAAGAGGCAGCACCTTAATATGCTGTAAGATACCGATCAGTGCGGAAATAAAGATGATTGGGCAGAGGACTTGCAAGAAGAAAAACGCTAGATTGCCTTCGATCATGCCACCAAAAACGAACTTGGTCCCTTCGGCTGCATAACCTAATAAATGGGTGAAAACACTTGCAACGCCTAGTACGAATGAAGAACCGACATTAGAATTCAAGAAGAAGTATGCTAATGCGATTTGAATAACCAGTAGTTGAAAAACATAGCGTAGTCGTATCGCCTTACGGTTACTACTGGCTAAGACTGCAAGAGCGCCAATTACAACAAGGGATAGAACAAAATGCAGGATCGAGGTCATATGCGACTCCATACAAATTTAATAAAGCGGTTTATGTATCTATTCTATGTAATAGCCGACATTTAAATGAGACGGGAATCACATTAGTATGAAAACGACCCCAGTGTATTTTGCAAAAAATATATACCGATCACATTATTACAGTAAATTCTAATTCTTAGGTGGTAGATTGATACAGATCATATCATTACCCATTTTCTGGGTAATGATACTTCAAACTCTCGTTAATTATTAGGCTTCTAATAAGCGAATTAGCTCATTTTCGTCAATGACAGGTATACCTAGCTCATTTGCTTTTGCCAGTTTTGAACCTGCCGCCTCACCTGCAATGACTAAATGCGTCTTCTTAGAGACACTGCCAGAGACTTTAGCGCCGAGTGCCACTAATTTATCTTTTGCTTCATCCCGTGTCAGTTGGCTCAAAGAGCCCGTCAATACCACGGTTTTCCCTGCAAATGGACTATCTATCGTACTCACATCTACCGCAACAGCTTCTGGCCAATGAATATTCGCCTTATCTATTAACGCTTGAATGACAGTTTGATTATGCTCCTCGCGGAAAAAGTTAACGACATGCTTAGCCACCACATGACCAACATCTTGTACCGTTTTGAGTGACTCCTCATCTGCCGCCATTAGGGCTTCAAGGGTGCCATAATGCGCCGCTAAATTTGCCGCGGTAGCCTCACCGACCTCACGAATGCCTAACGCATAAATAAAACGAGCAAGAGTCGTTGATTTCGATTTATTTAGGGCTTCCACTAAATTTTGTGCCGACTTTGGCCCCATGCGATCTAAACCCGTCAATATCCCTGCACTTAATTGGTACAGATCAGCCGGATTTTTCACATATTCTTTTTCAACTAATTGGTCGATGATCTTATCGCCCATGCCATCCACATCCATCGCACGGCGTGAGACAAAATGTTTCAGTGCTTCTTTACGTTGTGCGCCACAAATCAACCCACCAGTACAACGCGCAACGGCCTCACCTTCGACACGTTCCACATCAGAGCCACAGACTGGGCAGTGAGTTGGGAAAACAATTTCTCGGCTATCGGCTGGGCGTTCAGACTCAACAACACTCACAATTTGAGGTATCACATCGCCCGCACGACGGATCACAACAGTATCACCGATATGAACCCCTAAGCGCTCAATTTCATCAGCGTTATGTAGCGTCGCATTACTGACTGTCACGCCGGCAACTTGAACTGGTTCCAAACGTGCAACAGGCGTAATTGCTCCGGTACGTCCAACTTGGAATTCAACATCTTTTAGCAATGTCATCTGCTCTTGAGCCGGGAACTTAAACGCCGTTGCCCAACGAGGTGCCCGAGACACAAAGCCTAACTCTTCTTGGGTTGCAATGTCGTTAATTTTAATGACGACCCCATCAATATCAAAGCCTAATGTTGGGCGAGCTTTTTCTATCTCATGATAAAAGTCCAATACCGCCTGAGCGCCTGTCCGTAATTGCACATACTCACTTACAGGTAACCCCCACTTCTTAAATTGCATCAGTCGCTCATAATGAGTATCTGGCAGTGTTTCACCTTCCACCAGCCCCACGCCATAGCAGTAGAACGTTAAAGGCCTTTTCGCTGTAATACGTGGGTCTAATTGGCGTAATGACCCCGCTGCCGCGTTACGAGGGTTAGCGAAAACTTTTCCACCTGTACGGCGCGCTTCCTCATTCAATGCTTCAAAGCCTTTTTGTGGCATAAATACTTCACCACGAATTTCTACCCTAGCAGGAATATTTTCACCCGTTAAACGAAGTGGAATAGCACGAATTGTACGAACATTAGAGGTAATATTTTCCCCCACAGTTCCATCACCGCGAGTAGCGGCTTGGACGAGTTCGCCATTCTCATACAGTAAGCTCACCGCAAGGCCATCTAATTTTAATTCACAACAGAAGGTTTGTTCTTGCTGATCTTTTAATCGGTCTCTCACGCGTTTGTCGAAAGCAAGATAGCTTTCTTCATCAAATACGTTATCAAGCGATAACATCGGTATTTCATGACGTACGGTGTCAAACGCCGCTAATGGAGCCGCACCCACTCGCTGAGTCGGTGAGTCACTGGTGATCCATTCAGGATGTTCCGCTTCGATAGCCTTCAGCTCTTCCATGAGTTTGTCATATTCTGCATCAGGGATTTCAGGTGCATCTAATACATGATATTGATATTCATGATGACGTAATTGTTGTTTGAGTGTATCGAGATGTTGTTTTGTAGTCATGTTTCACCAGTAAAGATAAAAAACCCCCAGTTAAGGGGGTTTCGTTGATTCTGATATTTAATTCAGTGTGTTGCGGATCCGAGCATGGTACACCTCAATTTTCTGAGGTGTGAGCATTTTACGCTCATCATCAAGGACTACGCCCCCCACATCGGAAGCAATACGCTGTGCAGCTTGCAACATCAATTTGAAATTTTGCCCTGCTTCACCATACGATGGCACCATCATAAACATAGAGATACCCGGAGTGGTGAACTCTGACATCGTTTCTGGATCAAAAGACCCCGGTTTCACCATATTAGCAAGACTAAATAAAACCGGCCCTGTTCCCGATGGATGCACATGTCGATGGAAAATACGCATTTCACCGAACTGGAAGCCCGCTTGAAGAATACTTTGCAACAGCGCTTCACCTTGTAGAACTTGCCCCTGAAGTGCAGCTACATGAAGAACCAGAACCGTCTCCTTGTTGTTCTCTGAAGATTGGTTTTGCGGTTGTTCAGTTTTCTTCTCAGTGTGCGCCTGTTCCTGTTCATGGTGTGTCGGCTGTGGCCCCTCTTGCTCTTCGTGAATGTCAAAATCAAATTCTGGTTGTTCAGGCGCATGCTGAGTGCGCCCATTCGCTGTAGAGACTGGTGTCGCTATTGGTTGAACCGTTGGTTCCACCTTCATCGCGGGTTGTTCATTTACAGCATTAACGCGCGAGTCAATATCAGATTCAACAGGCTCTGAACGCTCAGGCGTAATATTTAATACAGGCTCGGTATCACGAGTAGAAGATGTAATGGGTGGCAAATCAGGTTCGGCACGACGTTCTTCTTGAACCTGACGAGCAGGCTCAGAAACTACCGGTGAAGAGACGGGAGGCTCTACCTTTTGAGTTTCACTGAATAATGCAGAATCATCATCATAATCCGATGATTTATCCTGACTGTCATGTTTTCGGCGTTTTACGGGACGATCACGGAATAACTTAGAGCGCTCTTTACGGCTGGTCCATAAACCATGCAGTAATAACGCAATTATGGCTATCGCACCTACGACCACTAATATCAGACGCAAATCCTGCATCGCTGCTATCTCTAATTGTTGAATGATAATGCCACCACGGCAAAAAATAAGCCAAAATACTTTAAGTTGCAAGCCAAGGCGCACTCCCGCTCCCCTCGCCCCGCATTGCGGTATGATTTTGGGGATTTCAGCGGTAAAACGCCGTCAACCGAAAAACAACTTAAAAAATGACGGATATATCTTAAGATTATTTGTCAAACGTGCTAAGTGCAACCCCCTAAACGATTTTCTGATAAGAAAGAGACAATTCTGCTTTCGTTTGCTGCTTTTTTAAGCAAATACTGACTAGCCAGCCTAAAAACCTATCTATATGATACATAGTCAACCGCAAAGGAGAGAATAAGAAGTATGATACAATCGACAGATTCGCAACAAAAAAGCCATTCGGGTTTTTATTACTTCGTTCAAGGATGGCGTCTTGTTACACGTCCAGGTATTAAACGTTTTGTTATTCTACCACTTTTAGCCAATATCATCTTACTCGGTGGTGCATTTTGGTGGTTATATACCAAACTTGGTGGTTGGATTGACCAAGTCATGAGCTATATTCCTAGTTGGTTACAATGGCTTGATTATCTTATTTGGCCTATTTCCGTTATTTCGATTTTACTTATATTTACTTACTTTTTCAGTACGGTTGCCAACATTATCGCCGCACCGTTTAATGGTTGGTTATCCGAAAAGCTCGAATCAGAATTAACCGGTGTGCCCGCCCCTGATGGCGGTATTGTTGATATCGCAAAAGATGTTCCACGCATGGTTAAGCGTGAGTTTGTTAGGATCGGTTATTACCTTCCGCGCGCTATTGGCTTATTAATTTTGTTTTTTATTCCTGGTATTGGGCAAACTGTTGCTCCTATTCTTTGGTTCCTATTCGGTGCGTGGATGATGTCAATTCAGTATTGCGATTATCCATTTGATAATCACCGCGTTAGCTTTAGTGAAATGAAAAATGCTTTAGCCAAAGACCGCATGAATAATATTCAATTTGGTGGAGCAGTTAGTGTGTTAATGATGATACCTATCCTTAACTTGATTATTATGCCTGTTGCCGTTTGTGGCGCGACCTTAATGTGGGTTGACCAATACCGCGCTCGTCATGCACGCTATTAATTATTCACTGATTTGATCAAGAGTGCGGGGGGAATTTACACCTCGCACTTTTTCATCTTCAGCCTCCCTCAGATCACAGACACAGCGCAACATATTTTATGATAGGTGCTTGTGTCACAACCTTTTACTTATAATTTTTCCACATAAGATAGCAATTCGTTATAAGCTTATACTTAATTTATATTTGCAATAATAGCGAGTTCACGTATGTTTGGAGTCAATCTTATCTATCATTCTCAGTTCTAAATAGGCAACTGCCTGATTATAAGGATATCCCATGAGTAAAATTTATGATGATAATTCGCTAACCATTGGTCATACCCCGTTAGTACGTTTAAAGCATTTCGGCAATGGCAATATCTTAGCGAAAGTTGAATCACGCAACCCAAGTTTCAGCGTTAAATGCCGTATTGGTGCGAATATGATTTGGGATGCTGAGAAAAAAGGACTTCTGACCAAAGAAAAAGAGCTGGTTGAACCTACTAGTGGTAATACAGGGATTGCTTTGGCGTATGTCGCCGCGGCTAGAGGCTACAAATTAACATTGACCATGCCTGAAACGATGAGCGTCGAACGCCGTAAACTGCTTAAAGCATTAGGGGCGAATCTTGTATTGACTGAAGGCGCTAAAGGGATGAAAGGCGCCATTGAGAAAGCCGAAGAAATCGTCAACAGCAATCCGCATAAGTATATTTTGCTGCAACAATTTAATAATCCAGCTAACCCTGAAATTCATGAAAAAACGACAGGACCTGAGATTTGGAGTGATACTGACGGTAAGGTTGATGTTGTTATCGCGGGTGTGGGAACCGGGGGTACTATCACCGGTATCGGTCGTTATTTGAAAAAAACCAAGGGCAAAAATGTCACTCTGGTTGCGGTAGAGCCTGAAACGTCCCCTGTTATTAGCCAAACGCTAGCAGGAGATGAAGTCAAGCCAGGCCCACATAAAATTCAAGGGATCGGGGCTGGTTTCATTCCTGGCAACCTAGATATCACGCTTATTGATAGAGTATTTAAAATCAGTGATGATGAAGCCATTCAAACTGCCCGCCAATTAATGGAAAAAGAAGGGATCCTAGCAGGGATTTCATCAGGTGCTGCTCTTGCAGCCGCAGTAAAACTCGCAGCTGAACCTGAATTTAAAGATAAAAACATTGTTGTTATCTTACCTTCATCAGGCGAGCGCTATTTATCAACGGTTCTATTTTCCGATCTATCCGCCGAGTAATTTTAAAAACCGTTAATTAATCGTTAAAAAAGCACCTCTTTGGTGCTTTTTTTGTGGAATGGATCAAACTTTAGCACGTATTGAGATGATTTCTGACCTAGGGTTTAGTATTAAACATAGTAATTATTTTGAGCCACGAAATTAATCAACTTTAAGTCAAAGATTTGTTCAATTACTCATATTCTTTGCGATTTAAATTGACATTATTTAGGCCAATAAACTGAAAAAGTGTTGATACGCAACAAAGTAGGAAACCTTTTTAACAGTTAATAATCTAACAATACGCAAACCTAAGTTTATTCAACTACACTAGCTTAGGTCATTATAAAAAACTAAAGTTATTGAGGAAATAATATGTTCCAGCAAGAAGTCACTATTACAGCACCTAACGGCTTACATACTCGCCCTGCCGCTCAATTTGTGAAAGAAGCCAAAGCATTCTCTTCTGATATTACTTTGACTTCTGGTGGCAAATCAGCAAGCGCAAAAAGCCTATTTAAGTTACAAACTCTAGGCTTAACTCAAGGTACTGTTGTGACAATTTCTGCCGAAGGCGAAGATGAAAAACAAGCAGTTGAGCATTTAGTTAAACTGATGGGTGAGTTGGAATAACCGCACAAGCAAGAGAGCCTGTGTCACCGCATTAATCTTCATCCCTGAATGGCATCATTCAGGGATATCAGTTTACACACAGATAAGCTTACTGTTGTCTTTTCAACATCAGAACACCTACCCGCAGTAGTAAGGTAATATTATGATTTCAGGAATTTTAGTATCCCCAGGTTTTGCTTTTGGTCAGGCTTTAATCCTCAAAGAAGATCCTATCACTGTCAGCACAAAAAAAATTACTGACGACCAGATAGAAACCGAGATCCAACACTTTATTGAAGGACGTAACAAATCAGCCGAACAGCTCAGCTTCATTAAAGAGCGAGCCGAAAAAAATCTTGGTGCAGAAAAAGCTGAGATCTTTGAAGGCCATATTATGCTGCTGGAAGATGAAGAGCTTGAACAAGAAATTGTCTCTCTAATCAAAAGTGATAAAAAAACAGCTGATGCCGCGGTTTACTCCGTTATTGAGGATCAAGCCCAAGCGCTCGAAGCACTTGATGATGAATATTTGAAGGAGCGTGCTGCCGACGTACGCGATATTGGTAAACGCCTATTAAAAAATATCCTCGGTATGCCTATCGTCGATTTGAGTGCCATCGACAAAGAGGTTATTTTGGTTGCAGCTGACCTAACACCGTCAGATACGGCACAATTAAACCTTGATAAAGTATTAGGTTTCATCACCGATTTAGGTGGTCGTACATCACATACCTCAATCATGGCTCGTTCACTGGAGTTGCCTGCCATTGTCGGCACCTCAGATGCCACCGCGAAAATCAAAAATGGTGACTACCTCATTCTAGATGGTGTCAACAACCACATCTATCTGAACCCGTCAGATCAAGAAATTGATAAGCTGAAAAAATTCAATGAAGAATATCAGCAAGAAAAAAATGAACTGGCAAAATTAAAAGATTTACCTGCAATCACACTGGATGGCCATCAAGTCGAAGTGTGTGCAAACATTGGTACTGTACGCGATGTCGCGGGTGCTGAGCGTAACGGTGCTGAAGGGGTTGGTTTATATCGCACTGAGTTCCTGTTTATGGATAGAGACTCACTGCCAACTGAAGAAGAACAGTTCCAAGCATACAAAGCTGTTGCCGAAGCAATGGGAAGCCAAGCTGTTATTGTGCGTACCATGGATATCGGCGGTGATAAAGACCTGCCATACATGAATTTGCCAAAAGAAGAGAACCCATTCTTAGGCTGGCGGGCAATTCGTATTTGCCTTGATCGCAAAGAAATTCTACATTCTCAGTTAAGAGCTATTTTAAGAGCCTCAAGTTTTGGTAAACTGCGTATTATGTTCCCGATGATTATTTCCGTTGAGGAAGTTCGCGAACTAAAAGCAGAACTTGAGATGCTAAAAGGTCAATTACGTGAAGAAGGCAAAGCCTTTGATGAATCAATCGAAGTTGGTGTCATGGTGGAAACCCCTGCCGCAGCGGTTATTGCTCATCATTTAGCAAAAGAAGTTGACTTTTTCAGTATTGGGACGAACGATCTCACTCAATATACTCTAGCTGTTGACCGTGGTAATGAGCTGATTTCTCACCTCTACAATCCAATGTCGCCTGCTGTATTGAACTTGATTAAGCAAGTCATTGATGCATCACATGCAGAAGGCAAATGGACAGGAATGTGTGGTGAATTAGCAGGTGATGAACGTGCAACCTTGTTGCTGCTTGGTATGGGGTTAGATGAATTTAGTATGAGTGCAATTTCAATTCCTCGTATTAAAAAATTAATTCGTAATGCAAACTTTGCAGATACTAAAGCACTGGCTGAGCAAGCCCTTGCCCAACCAACCGCAGACGAATTGATGAAACTTGTTGATACCTTTATCCAAGAAAAAACGTTATGCTAGGAGCAGCACATTAGTTCGGTCCCATATAAAAACGATTAGGAGAAGGTCCATGGGTCTGTTTGACAAACTGAAATCACTGGTTTCGGATGATAAAAATAGCAGTGGCAGTATTGAAATTATCGCACCTCTATCGGGTGAAATTGTCAATATTGAAGATGTTCCCGATGTTGTTTTCGCTGAAAAAATTGTTGGTGATGGTATCGCCATCAAACCAGCAGGGAACAAAATTGTCGCTCCTGTAGATGGGACTATTGGTAAGATATTTGAAACCAATCATGCGTTTTCTATTGAATCTGATGATGGTATTGAACTATTTGTTCACTTCGGTATTGATACAGTCGAACTGAAAGGTGAAGGCTTTAAACGTATCGCTGAAGAAGGGCAATCCGTTAAAAAAGGTGATTTGGTTATCGAGTTTGACCTTGCATTGCTGGAAGAAAAAGCAAAATCAGTTCTAACGCCGGTTGTGATTTCTAATATGGATGAAATTAAAGAGCTGACTAAGCTTAGCGGTAGCGTTACCGTGGGTGAAACAGTTATTATGCGCGTTAAAAAATAACGGCAATCCCTTTTAAGCTTTTCAAATAAAACCACCAGATAGCGTTGTATGACCTCTGGTGGTTTTTTATGGCAGGATAAAATCCATCGCCATCATATCTGTTGCAATCAACGACTCACCTATATTCGAGCACATTGATGCTTTTGTCAGTGTCTAGATGGCGATGCTAATTAATCGTCAAACACGCCCGTAGAAAGATAGCGATCGCCTCGGTCACAAATAATGGCAACGATCACCGCTCCCGGATTCATTTTAGCCACTCTCAAAGCGCCTGCAACCGCACCTCCTGAACTAACACCACAAAAGATACCTTCTTGTTTAGCGAGGGCTCTCATCGTCTCCTCAGCCTCTTCCTGATTAATATCTAAAACGGTATCAACGAATTCCTGATTGAAGATCCCCGGAAGATAGCCTGGCGACCAACGGCGGATCCCCGGAATTTGGCTTTTTTCCGCTGGTTGTAAGCCCACAATCTGAATATGTGATGATTGTGATTTTAAATAACGACTGACACCCGTGATAGTTCCTGTCGTTCCCATACTTGAAACAAAGTGAGTCATGCGCCCATCGGTTTGCTGCCATATCTCAGGGCCTGTGGTCTTAAAATGGGCTAATGGATTATCGGGGTTATTAAATTGGTCAAGAACCTTCCCTTCCCCCTTCGCTTCCATTTCTTGAGCTAAATCGCGAGCGCCCTCCATGCCAACTGAAGTACTGACTAAAATGAGTTCAGCACCATAAGCCTTCATTGAGGCTTGGCGCTCTTTACTCATATTTTCGGGCATCAATAGTTTGAGTTTATAACCTTTGACTGCGGCGATCATTGCCAAAGCAATCCCGGTATTGCCACTCGTCGCTTCAATCAATGTATCACCAGGTTTTATTTCACCACGTTTTTCCGCTTCTGTGATCATTGAATACGCGGCTCTATCTTTGACGGAGCCAGCCGGATTATTACCTTCTAGTTTGACCCAAATTTCAGCATCCATCCCCTGTGTCAAACGCTGAAGTTTAACTAGCGGCGTATTACCTATAAATTGTTCCAGAGTTGCCACTGTCTATTCCTTATTCTATTTATCTATAATCACTATTTCGAATGATATAGATAGTATCCTAACACCTACAAATTAGCAGCATGAAAAAAATTCACTTATATATCAGTAATTAATAATTCTGGTCGATGTTATTACTAATATCGATATATGATATGTTTACAGGGAATTTGACTGAAAATAGTCTCAAAAAAATGCCATTAGTCAGCTCAAAAATGGTCAGGCAGGCATAAATTGCGTTTTAATATCGAGGGATATTGCGTTGATGAAATAACAACATCAACGCAATATTAGGAATGGTTAGGCACTTTTAGCTAACTGGGGAAATAAGAGCTCATTTTCACCTTGGTAAATTTTAGCCTGTTGACTACCAAGGAAATAGTGCTCACCACGCACAGGCGTTGCATGAGACGATTGCCAAACTACAGAGAGAGGTTCATGCCCCCAACCTATAGGCTGTACCGTTAACTGCCAGAAATGCCCTCTCGGCCCGGATTCAATCACACGAACCGGTAATCGGTGCTGTTCATCAACGTCTTTCTTCAATGTTATATCCCATGGACGTAAAAACACATCCACCTCGCCTTGTTGGGCACTTGCATGATGTAGAGGGAATTCATAACCATCAATATGTAACTGAGAACCTTTAATTTGCCCATGGAGTTGATTCACTTCCCCCATAAACTCCAACACAAAACGCGTTTCAGGACGTTGCCAGATATCATCAGGAGTGCCAACTTGCTCAATATGCCCCTGACTCATCACCACTATTCTATCGGCAACCTCCATGGCCTCTTCCTGATCATGGGTGACAAATACACTGGTAAACTTCAATTCATCATGTAATTGACGTAACCAGCGGCGCAATTCAATACGTACCTGAGCATCCAACGCACCGAAAGGCTCATCTAGCAATAAAATTTGTGGCTCTACAGCCAAGGCACGGGCCAGCGCAACACGCTGTTTTTGCCCTCCTGAAAGCTGAGAAGGATAACGAGAGGCCAAATGCGCCAACTGAACCATATCAAGTAATTGCATGACTTTCTGCTTGATAGCTTGCGATGATGGGCGTTGTTTTCTTGGCATAACGGTGAGACCAAACGCGACATTGTCAAACACCGTCATATGACGAAACAGGGCATAATGTTGAAATACAAAGCCAACATGCCTATCTTTAGCATGAATACGGCTAACATCTTGACCATGGAAGCGTAGTAAGCCATGGCTATGCTGTTCTAACCCTGCAATAATCCGTAATAGTGTCGTCTTACCTGAACCGGATGGACCGAGCAGTGCCACCATTTCACCAGATGCAATATCTAATGAAATATCTTTCAACACTTGCGTCCTACCAAACAATTTCCCAATTTTTTCAATTTGAATACTCATGGTAAATGAACTCCTGATTCGGATTGCTGCCGGCTCAAATGCCATTGCAATGCACTTTTAATAATTAAAGTGATAATCGCCATTACAGCTAGGATCGCAGCAGCAGTAAATGCGCCTACGGTGTTATAGTCTTGATGCAATAATTCTACTTGTAACGGTAGCGTATAGGTTTCCCCGCGTATGGCACCAGAAACAACGGACACGGCACCAAATTCACCTATTGCTCGAGCATTAGTCAGAACAACACCATACAATAGTGCCCAACGGATATTTGGTAAGGTAACTCTCCAAAACATTTTCCAACCTGAAGCGCCCAGTAATACTGCCGCTTCATCTTCGTGACTACCTTGGCTTAACATCAGTGGAACTAATTCCCTAACCACAAAAGGACAGGTCACAAAAATGGTCACTAATGCCATACCGGGCCACGAGAACATTAATTGGATATCATAACTTTCTAGCCAGCCCCCAAACCAACTGTTGGAGCCATAAAACAGTAGATAAAGTAACCCCGCGACCACTGGCGATACCGCAAAAGGAATATCGACTAGGGTTAATAACAGTTGCCTACCAGGGAACTGAAATCGAGTAACTAACCACGCGAGCATGGTGCCAAAGATCAAGTTGACAGGCACCGTTATCAGTGCAATAAGGACCGTCAGTCCAATAGCATGCAACATGTCCGCGTCATTCAAATTCATTAAAACCGCATCAATACCTTTGGAAAAAGCGGTCAAAAATATCCAAATAATTGGCACCACCAACAACATGACTGAAAACAATATGCCAGTGATAATCAAAGACCATTTAGCCCAATTAATCGATTGACGAGAAGCCCCCGTGACAGGTGTAACCTGAGCCATTACTTTCCTCCCAACCTTTTGCCAAAGCGGCTTTGTACGACATTGACGCTAAATAGCAGTAATAATGAAACCGCTAAAATAACAGAAGCAATCGCACTCGCTGCTGGGTAATCAAACTGTTGTAACTGACTAAAAATCATCAAAGATACGACTTCAGTTTGCCAAGCAATATTTCCTGCAATAAAGATAATGGCGCCAAACTCCCCCAAACTTCGGGTAAAAGACAATACTGTTCCTGCAATTAATGCGGGAGAAACTTCAGGCAATACCACCCGTCGAAATGTTTGCCAACGGCTTGCACCCAATGTTTGTGCCGCCTCTTCATATTCAGGCCCAAGCTCTTCTAACACAGGCTGTACCGTTCGTACAACGAATGGAATACTGGTAAAAGCCATTGCGACAGCAATGCCGAGCCAAGTATTTACTACTTTAATATCAAAGTGATGCAGAAACTGCCCGTACCAGCCAGACGCTGCAAATAACGTAGCTAATGTTAAACCTGCCACCGCGGTAGGTAGGGCGAAAGGCAAGTCAACAAGGCCGTCTAAAAAAGTGCGGCCAGGAAAACGATACCGAGTCAAAATCCAAGCGAGCAGCATGCCAAAAACCGCATTAAATAAACTCGCAACCAGTGCAGCCAGTAAGGTGACTTTATAAGCGGCAACGACTTGCGGATAGCTGATCACATCCCAATATTGTTGCCACGTCATTTCAGATAACTGAACGACTAACGCACTCAAAGGTAGCAGCAGGATCAAACAGGTATAAAATAGGCTGCTACCTAGTGTGAGGCCAAATCCTGGCAAAAAGCGTTTCCCTGACTTACGCATTAACGGCGCCCTTCTGCCATCAATTTGTCAAACTCTCCGTTCGTCGCAAAATGGGTCTCCATCACCGCAGGCCAACTCTTAAACTGTGATTCGACCGTAAATAAGCGGGTTTCAGGGAACTTATCTTTATTTGCCGCCATGACTGCCTGATCGTTCACCCGATAGTTAAATTTAGTGATAATTTCTTGAGCTTTTGGACTATATAGGTAATTAAGATAGGCTTTCGCCACCTCTTCCGTACCATTTTTCTGAACGTTTTTGTCAACCCAAGCAACTGGGAACTCCGCCAGAATATCGACAGGAGGAACGATAACTTCATAGTCCGTTTCACCATACTGCTGACGAATATTGTTCACTTCTGATTCAAAGCTAATCAATACATCCCCAAGGCCTCTTTCAATAAAGGAAGTTGTGGCACCACGCCCCCCTGTATCGAACACTTCTACATTTTTCAAAAACTGCTTCATCTGCTCGCGGTTTTTCTTTTCATCACCTTTATTTTCTTGCGCATAGGCTCCCCATGCCGCTAAATAAGTGTAACGACCATTACCCGATATTTTTGGATTTGGAAAAATCAGCTTCACATCTTCACGCGCTAAATCATCCCACGTTTTAATGCCCTTTGGATTACCTTTACGCACTAAAAACGCCATCGTAGAGTAATATGGTGAGCTATTATTCGGTAATCTTGCTTGCCAATTTTCAGGGATCAACTTGCCTTTATCATGCAAGATTTGTACATCTGTCACTTGGTTATAAGTCACCACATCAGCCTTTAAACCTTGCAAAATAGCTAAGGCTTGTTTCGATGAGCCAGCATGTGATTGCTTGATCGTTAATTTGTCATCAGGGTGCTGTTCATTCCACTGCTTTTCAAATTCAGGGTTTAGTGCAACAAATAGCTCTCGGGCGATATCATAAGAGCTATTGAGCAGTTCAGCCGCTACCAACGGCGCGCTCCCCATCAATGAAAATGTTGAAAATGTTGCGAGACTCGCTAAGGCTGTTTTCTTTAAAATCGCTTTTTGCATTAGGCACCTACTTATGACTAAACCAAAACTACGCTAATGAGGTTACTTTATCTGCTTTGTTTATAACTGTGTAGCTATCAATTGCCTTTTAATATATCAAATTGGTATATTCAAGAAATTATGGCAATAAGCAAATAAATTATATTAGTTATCATAAAGTTGACTGCGTGAAAGGCCTTCATGAAGGCGCTAAGCAATAGAAGGGAAAAGTAGGATATTGACGCAAAAGTAAATTGCCGCCAGATGGCGGCAATAAGAATAATTTATAACGACAATAAAGTGTCAATTGAAGGGGCAAAATAGTAGCTTCCTGATACTGCTTTGGTCATGCGTAACAGGTCATCATATTTACCATCTTTTTCACCAAACATACTCAAAAGCTGCTGTTCAATATTATGGAGGCGCGCGCAATACGCAACGAAGAATAAACCATGTTTGCCGCTTGCCGTACCATATGGCAAGCTATGACGCATAATCGATAGCTCTTCCCCATCTTCTTCAACCACCACGCGAGAAACGTGTGAAGTCACATTACGTTCGCTTTCATCCAGCTCCACACTGTCTTTTTTGGTGCGACCAATCATTTTCTCTTGTTCTTGTTCAGAGAAACGGTCCCATTTATTGAGGCTGTGCTCATAACGCTGAACAAGAATATAACTGCCTCCCATATCAATGCCATCAGCAATTAATGCAACTTCAGCAATTTCTTCACCTTGTGGGTTTTCGGTTCCATCAATAAAGCCACTTAAGTCGCGCTCCTCAACCCAACGGAAGCCGTGGATCTCTTCTTCGACTTTAATTGCTGAGCCGAATGCTTTTAGTGCCGCCTGTGCCAATGAAAAGTTAATATCATGGCGTTGAGATTGGATATGAATAAAAATATCACGCTGTGTTGCTGGCGCTAACCCTTTACCTAATGGATGAAATGGTTTTAACTCAGGCGCGCTTTCCGGTGTTGATAGCTGTTTCCAGATATCAGAGCCGAAGGCCACTACAGCCCCTAATCTATCTGTTGGATACTGCTCTTGTAATTGAGTCAGTGTTTCAACAAAACGCTGACAACCTGTTTTTATATCAGCCAGAGACCCTTGCACCATTGCTTCAATGAAAATACCGAAACGGCTATGATCTTTCAAAATACCGCTCTGAGAATGAGACATGCTAATCAACCTCTTTTAAATAATTTATTATTTATGTCTAGCGATATAGTATCTCATCGATGACGATTTTCACCTGTTTTAACGCAAATATTGGCTAACATTTAGAAAAATGCACAATTTATTCTTAATAAGATAAGTGGGTTAAGAGGGGATCGTATATTAGGAGGGAATAACAACGTATTTTACCTTAATAAAACACGTTGTTATATCAATTAAATGTTTAGAACATAATCCAAGCTATCGACCAATAGCTCTCTATCATCACGCTAAATCACCATTATTTTTTCCAAATAATTTGTGATACCGTCCAGCTCTTTAATTCATCATCCGGTGGCATTAAACCTTCTGGCCCTTGCCATTTACCATTAAATCGATAAATGATATGGGATGTTTGCGGGGCTACACATTCAACAGTCGGTTGATTATTAATTGGCTCAGCCATTTTACATGCGCCAAAAGCTTTTTCATAAATACCGCTAAATGATGAACCAATTTTCGTTCCCCATTCAGTTTTAATGTCAGGGTCATCCACAATAATACGTGAAACATAACCTTTTTCAGGGCCAATCACTTCAATTTTAACCGTCTCATCATCGATACCTTGAAACACGGTCACAATTTCACCTTGCTCAGTTTGCATCCCACTTCGTATCGTGTAACGGTTATCTAATCGCTCCTTGATGATGTCAGCTTGCATTGGTGTGAACCCTGTGATCTCCCCCACACCCGCTGCCTTCGCAGTAATAGGGCTACTAAACCAGTTCATTGGTGAAAGTGAAGACCAAAACCCCCCTGAGCCTGCACAACCCGATAGCAAAAACACACCACTTAGCGCGACTATCTGAGAAAGCTTCACAATTACACTTTTGGGCATAACATCCTCTATTTATTGGCTGACTGACTGCTTACTGTGACAACCTTTTTCTGAAAACATTCCAGTTTATAACGAAATAAACACACAACAGCATTAAAAATCCAAATCACGATCCAGTGTTTTTGTATAGATAAGCCTTGCTGGCTGCTCTTCTTCATATAACATTTTTTCGAACATACAGATAGCAGCGTCAGACTCCTCATTCACAAGGAACTCAATTCTGCCGCACCCTCTTGCTCGCAATTTTTTCTCTAAGCGACTAATCAGAGCATTGGCAATACCTCGGCCACGAAACTCTGGATGAACCGCAAGATAGCATGCCGTTCCTCTTATTCCGTCATATCCTCCCATCACAGTGCCAACAACCTCACCTGTCACTTCCGCAACAAGAAAAAGATCTGCACCACACTGGAGTTTTCGTTCAATATCAAGTTCAGGATCATCCCCAAACTCATTTAAATCACAGCGTTCCCACAATGTGATGACTTCTTCAAAATCGCTTTGGCGAAAGATGCGTATTTCCATGTTCATGACCCGTTTTAACTGAGTTTTCTGCCATTATCACCGCTTTTTGCGCACAATCAATATTCAATATGCCTTTTTTAACTCAAAAGGGTATACTTTACTCACTTTTTTTTACCAACCGTTCTATTGGAAAACAATGAATTACCCTGATATTTTTCAAGTAAAAACATTTTTGCTTGAACTACAAGAAACCATTTGCCAAAAAATTACTGAACTGGATGGTAAGGAAACCTTCCTAGAACAAACATGGGAACGCGCAGAAGGTGGCGGAGGCCGCAGCCGTGTGTTAACTCAAGGTGCTATTTTTGAACAGGCAGGCGTTAACTTTTCCCATATTCAAGGAACAAAACTCCCGAGTTCAGCAACCGCTCACCGCCCTGAATTAGCAGGTCGTAGCTATCAAGCTATGGGAGTCTCTTTGGTGATCCACCCTCTGAATCCCTATATTCCAACCACTCATACAAATGTCCGTTTTTTTATTGCAGAAAAAGAGGGTCAAGATCCCGTTTGGTGGTTTGGTGGTGGTTTCGATTTAACCCCTTACTATGGTTTTGAAGATGATGTGATCCACTGGCACACCATTGCACACGACCTCTGCGCACCTTTTGGTTCAGAAACTTACCGCAAATATAAAGCGTGGTGTGATGACTATTTCTTTTTGAAACATCGCAATGAGCCACGAGGCGTTGGTGGGCTATTTTATGATGACCTAAACCAACCTGATTTCGAGACTTGTTTCGACTTCACACAAGCTGTTGGTCATGGTTTTTTAGATGCCTATGTACCTATCGTAGAAAAACGTCGCCACCATCAGTGGGGAGAAAGAGAGCGTCAATTTCAACTGTATCGACGTGGTCGTTATGTTGAATTCAACCTCGTGTGGGATCGCGGTACACTATTTGGTTTACAAAGTGGAGGACGTACAGAATCCATTTTAATGTCAATGCCTCCTTTAGTCCGTTGGGAATATGACTATCACCCTGAGCCCAATACCCCCGAAGCCAAGCTGTATAGTGACTTTTTAGTCTCTAAAAAAGATTGGCTGGCGAAATAAGTGTAAAAATCATTTTTTATAAAGTCGCCAAAGCACTTGGCGGCTTTAGTAACAAAAAATAGCAAAAATTATCAAATATAATTAATTATCAACTAGTTACACTCATCCCCTTGTAGCTTATGATTCCATTTCCACCCACAAAATGGAGTCTATTTATGAATCATATTCTTGGTCGTTCCTATCTTCCCCCATACCTTGTTGATCACTTATATAAAGAATCTCAATGCCAAAAGCTTAAATCCACACTACTTCATATCAATGAATTAATGAGCAGAGGCTATTCGACGGAAGATAAAGAACACCTAAAACAGTTATTTACTTGTTCAGTCCGCCCAGGTACAAACTACGAACGCATCATCCGCGATGCACAGGAAAAAGCATTTTTACCTAACCATACCCATTCTAACCTACCTATCTGCTCTCGTTCTGACCTTTCACTGGAGCCTACCTATCCGAGTCCTGATGAACTTCATATGCCCCATGAAGACTATCTTATTGTTATGAAAGAAGGTGATCCTGCACAACCATACACACCCGTACAGATTGTTTATGATTCTATTGGCTATGTTAGGCAGTTTTATAAAGAGAAGCTCAACATTGATAAGATCTTTGGTTGTGATTCGCAAATCAATGCGGTAGTTCATTTCGACAAAAATTATCCAAACGCATTCTGGAATTCACAAGCTATCTATTTCGGTGATGGTGATAGTATCTATTTTGGCCCGTTTTATAATGATATTGATATTATTGCACACGAATTAACCCATGGGTTTATTACCTTTACGACTGATTTTGATTATATTTTCCAGTCAGGTGCCTTGAATGAATCCGTTGCCGATGTTGTCGGTATTATGGTTAAACAGTATGTAGCAAATGAAACAGCAGCTGAGTCCAATTGGCTGCTCGGTGAAAACCTTTTTATCAATAAAGCCAAAGCTCCTGCTTTACGTTCTATGGCCGCACCGGGAACCGCCTATCGCCTTTCGGAAACAAACAGAGACCCACAAGTCGGTCATATGAGAGATTACAAAAATCTATCTATTTTCCAAGACAATGGTGGTGTGCATATTAATTCAGGTATACCTAATAAAGCATTTTACCTGCTGGCGACAACGTTAGGTGGTTACTCATGGGAGGTAGCGGGACAGATTTGGATCCGCACTATGTTTGATAAGACACTTAGCACGCGAGCAACATTTGACGATTTCGCCAAAGCAACCATTAGAACAGCGACAGAAAAATTTGACCATCATGTCGTTAATCTTACTCGCAAAAGCTGGGAAAATGTCGGTATCTACGTTTAAGTTTGCAAATAAAATGCCCTGTCACTAACAGACAGAGCTTGTCAGCCATAAAATACGGCTGACATTTTAAAACATAAGGTTAGCGTCTTTTCTTTTTACGGCCTGGTTGAGTGAAACGTTTACGAGACGCAGTATCAGCCATTCCTTTAGGCTTACTACCTGCATTTGGCTTGCTACCCGTTTTCCCTGCCGTTGATGTTTTCGGTTTAGCAGACTTTTTCGGCTTAGCCTCTGATTCTGATTTTTCAATCATCTCAAATAGCTTAATTAGCTCATCATCTGTTAAGTCACGCCATTCACCTAATGGGATCCCAGAAAGATTCACGTTCATAATACGCACGCGTTCTAACTTAGTGACCTCAAAACCAAAATATTCGCACATGCGACGAATCTGACGATTTAACCCTTGAACTAACGTGATCCGAAATACAAAAGGAGCTTCTTTCTTTACTTTACACTTTTTAGTTACCGTGCCTAGGATAGGTACGCCAGCTCCCATACCACGAATAAAATCATCAGTAATAGGCTTGTTAACCGTGACTAAATACTCTTTTTCATGCTCATTACCCGCACGCAAGATCTTATTCACTAAATCGCCATGGTTTGTGAGAAAAATTAGCCCTTGAGAATCTTTATCTAAGCGACCAATAGGGAAAACACGTTTACTGTGATTAACATAATCAACGATATTATCTCTTTCCCCACTTTCCGTCGTACTCACAATACCAACTGGCTTATTCAGCGCAATTAACACTAAGTCTTCTTCATTCCTAGGTTCAATAAGTTGTCCATTTACTTTGACAACGTCACCACTAAAAACTTGATCGCCGATAGCCGCACGTTTGCCATTAATAAAGACATTTCCTTGCTCGATATAACGATCCGCATCACGCCTTGAACAAATTCCACTCTCGCTAATGTACTTATTAAGACGTGTCGAAGATTTAATTTGCATGGTTACCCTCTGTAATCTGCATAGATAGGGAGCCAAACGGTTGAACCTAGCTCACTTTAAATAATAACGGATAGTTATTAAAAAGCCGTAACAGAATAATTTGTTACGGCTTTTTCAGAAGCTTCACGTTGACGTGCGACTTCTTCGCTTAGCGTTTTTTCAAATGTTGCATTAAACGCTTACGTTTACGCAATTGAGTTGCTGTTAGCTGATTTTTCTTATTCGCATAAGGGTTTTCACCTTCTTTGAATTGAATACGAATTGGTGTACCCATCACTTGCAATGAACGGCGAAAATAATTCATCAGGTAACGTTTATAGCTATCAGGCAAATCAGAAACTTGATTACCATGAATAACAACAATTGGCGGATTATGACCCCCCGCATGCGCATATTTCATTTTCACACGACGACCACGGATAAGTGGAGGTTGATGCTCCTCTTCCGCCATCTTCATAATACGTGTTAACAATGCAGTACCAACACGGCGTGTCGCAGACTCATAGGCCTCTTCAACGGATTCAAACAGGTTACCTACACCACTACCATGCAGCGCTGAAATAAAGTGAATACGGGCAAAATCCACAAAGCCGAGACGTAGCTCTAACATGTCTTTCACATGTTCACGATCTTCAGGCTTCATTCCATCCCATTTATTAACCGCAATCACTAATGAACGACCAGCATTAAGAATAAAACCAAGTAGTGACAGGTCTTGATCGGAAATACCTTCCCGCGCATCAATGACCAACAACACCACATTCGCATCTTCAATCGCTTGCAGCGTTTTGATTACCGAAAATTTTTCGACCGTCTCGGTGATCTTACCGCGTTTACGGACACCCGCTGTATCAATTAAAACGTATTCACGCCCGTCACGCTCCATTGGAATATAGATACTGTCACGAGTTGTGCCTGGCATATCAAACACCACAACACGCTCTTCTCCAAGGATACGGTTAGTCAGTGTTGATTTACCTACATTTGGGCGCCCAACGATCGCTAATTTAATTGGTAACGTTGTTGGATCAAACTCCTCGTCTTCTTCATCAAACTCAGCTTCAGCCTCTTGCGCTGCCCAATACGCCGCGTTTTCTTCTTCCTCGGTTAGCTCGACTTCTTCTTCTATTTCAATGAAAGGTTTTAGCGATTTTTCGATTAGCTGGGTCACACCGCGACCATGTGACGCTGCAATAGGGTGGATTTCACCTAAGCCAAGTGAATAAAAGTCTCCAATTACACTGTCAGCATCAATACCATCCGTCTTATTGGCGACCAGATATGTTTTTTTCTTACGGCTACGCAGGTGTTTTGCGATACCTTCATCAGCAGGCATTAACCCTGCACGTGCATCGACCATAAATAGAACCACATCAGCTTCTTCAATCGCTTGTAAGGATTGTGCTGCCATGTGGGTTTCGACGCCTTCCTCAGTACCATCGATACCACCCGTATCAATAATAATGAACTCATGCCCTTCCACTTCGGCACGACCATATTTGCGATCACGAGTCAGACCAGGAAAATCCGCTACCAGTGCATCACGGGTACGGGTTAATCGATTAAATAACGTGGATTTTCCTACGTTTGGACGCCCAACCAGCGCTACGACGGGTATCATTATTTGATGCCTCACTACTCTAATTAACTAAAAGAATCCCGGTTCTTAAACAAAACCCAACCAGAAAACAAAAAACGAAACGGTTCCTACCACTAGGAACCGTTGATTTTAGCGAGAAATTGACAGCTTGTCAGAAAATTAACGAGTTAACAGATAAACTGTTCCGTTTCTTGCCTGAACCATTAGCTTATCACTGGCAACAACTGGGCGGCTATGCAGACCTGAACTGTTAATTTTGTTTTGTGCTACAAAACCACCAGTGCTCATGTCTAACCAATGGAGGTAGCCTTCTTTATCACCAACCACAAGGTAGCCATTGTACATTTCTGGTGCACTTAACCCACGATTAAGCAGATCTTCTTGTGTCCACAGTGTTACGCCATCGCTCTTACGCACAGACAATACACGATCATTTTGGTCGACCAGATAAAGGTTTTCACCTGAAAGCACCATGTTATTGACAGAGCCGAGATCGCGTTTCCATTTTATTTGTCCTGAACGCATATCAAGTGCTGCGAGTGTACCGTTATACGCAATTGCATAGATAGTACCATCATCAATAATTGGCGTCATATCAACATCATCTAAGCGACCAATTTCTGTAGAGCTAGTCACTTGAGAGATACGTTGTTGCCAAATAAGTTGACCTTGGGATAAAAGTACAGCACTAACGCGGCCATTATCACCACCAACAATAGCGGCACCATAGGCAATACTTGGCGCTGATTCACCACGTAAAGACAATGATGGTGTATCCATATTCACTGTCCACTTGATTTCACCACTGTTCTCATCAAGTGCTTGCAACATGCCATTACTGGTATGAACAATAACTAAGCCATCATTGGCTACTGGGCGAGAGAGGGCTTCACCTGCTACTTCGACATCCCATACCACCGAGCCATCTTCTTTATTCAATGCAATGACTGTTCCGCGTTCAGTACCAATATAAATATGGTTACCCGAAACCGTTAACCCACCCGAAAGCAGTGCGGATAAGTTAGCAGAAAGAAAACCTGTGCGCTTAGAAAGGTCTACTGACCAAATTTCTTTACCGCTCTCCAGTTCTAATGCTTTCACTATTCCTTTACGATCGGCAGCATAAACAGCACTACCATCCCATACTGGCGATAGATCAGAATAAAACTGCTCTACACCATTACCGACTGATTTATCCCAAACGATCGTTGGAGTAAATTGGTTTTCAACCTGAGGAAGTGGTGCCATAACGATAGAATCAGTTTCGCTGGAACAACCGGCAAGTAAAGCTGAAGCGACTAAGCCAATCAAAAGTGTTTTCCGCAACTGCATAATAATCGTTTCCTTTCTTCTTATAAATTATACTCATCCAATTTCAAGCCGTATCCTGTTGATATCCATTGATTTCCCCCTATCGCGTATGTCTATCGCTCTAAGGGGGATTGGCCTATCGATTAGATACGACCCTAATAATTTAGAGTACAGATACGTTGTTCAGTTTAAGGGTAAGAAGTTCTTTAAGCGTCTGTGAGCCTTCACTATCTAGCCCTTGAGTATATGCAGCTTTTGCGCCTGCATTGTCGCCTTTATGAAGTAATGCATCTCCACGAACATCTTGTGCAGCAGCCTGCCATGCCTTTCCTTTGATGTTACCAACAGAAGCTAATGCTGCATCAGCATTCCCTTGTGCAAGCTGCACTCTTGCTAAGCGGAAATTAATTAAATCAAGCATATCATCGGTTTTTGCTTTAGTTAAAGCAGCAGACAATGATTTTTCAGCCAACGCTAAATCGCCTTTATCGACAGCCACTTGAGCCAATTCTAGTCCGATCATCGCGCTGTATACATCTGTTGTATCCGCAGCGAATTTTTGCGCAGCTTCAATACCTTGAGTAGAGCCTGAATGCAGTTCTTCGCTCGCTTTTGCAAACTGTTGAGCGCTTTCTTGCAGCATATTTGTTTTATGTGACTGCCAGTAATTCCATCCCCAAACAGCCCCAACCCCTAAAACAAGCCCGACCACCAATGCCACGCCATTATTAGCAAAAAAGCGTTTAATCGCATCAACTTGTTCATTTTCGTTTGTATAAACTTCCACGTGCCTCTCCTTAACCTAACAGTTCAGCTAAACGCTGTGCCAATTGCTGCTGCGATACTGTTTCTTGCTCACCTGTTCGTAGATCTTTTACCCCGACTTGGTGATTAGCGATTTCCTCTTCGCCTAAAATCAACGCAACTTTAGCGCCCTGTTTATCTGCACGCGCTAATTGCTTTTTAAAGTTACCGCCGCCATGGTTGGTCATCACACGTAAGCTTGGTAGAGCATCACGTACTTGCTCTGCTAATAACAGCGCCGATTTTTGGCTATTTTCACCAAATGAGGCTAAATAAACATCCGTGACAGATTCATCAGCAATAAAGCCAGGATTTAGGCTTTCAACTAATAGAACCATACGTTCCATGCCCATAGCAAAACCGACTGCTGGGGTTGGTTTACCGCCCAATTGACCGACTAAACCATCATAACGTCCACCAGCACATACTGTACCTTGCGAGCCTAGCGCTGTTGTCACCCATTCAAAAACGGTGCGGTTGTAATAATCCAGACCACGTACTAAACGTTGATTAACACGATACTGAATACCCGCTGCATCTAACAATTTGCATAAACCATCAAAATGCTCACGAGATTCATCATCTAAATAATCAAACAACTCAGGAGCATCATTTAATAACGCCTGTACATCTTGATTTTTTGAATCAAGCACACGCAATGGATTCGTGTACATACGGCGTTTGCAATCTTCATCGAGTTTTTCTTTATGCTGCTCAAGGAAGGCCACTAATGCTTCACGATAATTTGCACGAGCGTCTAAAGAGCCGATTGAGTTTAACTCTAACGTCACATGTTCGCTGATACCTAATGCGCGCCACCAGCGTGCTGTCATCATTATCAGTTCAGCATCAATGTCTGGCCCCGCCAGACCGAAAACTTCGGCGCCAAGTTGGTGAAATTGACGATAGCGGCCTTTTTGTGGGCGTTCATGACGAAACATGGGCCCTAGATACCATAAACGCTGTTCCTGATTGTACAGCAAACCATGCTCAATACCTGCACGGACGCAACCGGCAGTATTTTCAGGGCGTAAAGTGAGACTTACCTCTGCTTTATCTGTGTCGTGACGGTCGATAAAGGTATACATCTCTTTTTCGACAACATCGGTCACTTCACCAATCGCTCTGCTAAATAGCGGGGTGTGCTCTACAATCGGGGTACGGATTTCACTAAAGCTGTAACCCTGCAAAATATTTTTAAGTACTGCTTCAATTTTCTGCCAGACTCGAGTGTCTGCCGGCAGATAGTCATTCATGCCACGAACGGCCTGGATATTTTTTGCCACGTTATGTCTCTATTTTTTCGGAATCGAATAGACTCGATTATAAAAGCGAAATGTCATTGGGTTCAATCGACAAACCACAATATTCCGCTTCAATCGGGAATATTCTGCTCTTTTTGGGTTTGTCCGTTTAATTTTTACATCAAGCTATGCGCTGAACCCCCGTCAAAAAGTCATAAAAACAAAAACTGGCCCTCAATGAGCCAGTTGTTTGACAATTATTTTTCGACTTGGTTTATCTTTATACGGTTATTTTCATCAAGCATTGCTGCTTTTGCGCGAATTTTCGCCTCAAGCTGATCAATAATATTGTCATTATCAAAACGCTCTTTTTGGCGAACGCCATCTTCATAGAAACCACTTTTGGTTTTCGCGCCAGCCACACCTAAAGTAGAAACCTCGGCTTCACCCGGGCCATTCACTACACAACCAATAATAGAGACATCCATCGGCGTGATAATATCTTCGAGGCGCTGCTCCAAAGCATTTACCGTACCAATCACATCAAATTCTTGGCGTGAACAGGTTGGGCAAGCAATAAAGTTGATGCCACGTGAGCGGATCCGTAACGATTTTAGAATATCAAAACCGACTTTCACTTCCTCAACAGGATCCGCCGCGAGTGAGATACGTAACGTATCGCCGATACCTTCAGCCAACAACATACCAAGACCAATTGCTGATTTCACTGAACCAGAACGAGCCCCACCCGCTTCTGTAATACCGAGGTGAAGTGGTTGATCAATTTTTTGCGCCAATAAACGATAAGAGCCGACGGCAAGAAAGACATCCGACGCTTTAACACTGACCTTGAACTGATCGAAATTCAGCCTGTCCAAGATATCAACATGTCGCATTGCTGATTCAACCAATGCTTCAGGTGTTGGCTCACCGTATTTTTCTTGGATATCTTTTTCCAGTGACCCGCCATTGACCCCTATACGGATAGGAATGTTGTGATGACGAGCACTATCAACGACTTGGCGAATACGCTCTTCACTGCCGATATTACCTGGGTTAATTCGTAGGCAGTCAACACCATATTCAGCCACTTTCATCGCGATACGGTAGTCAAAGTGAATATCCGCAACCAATGGCACATTCACGCGCTGCTTAATTAATTTAAAGGCTTCTGCTGCATCCATCGTAGGAACAGACACGCGGACGATATCAACACCTACACGCTCAAGTGATTGGATTTGCCGCACAGTGGCTTCAACATCCGTCGTGCGCGTATTCGTCATAGATTGGACAGCAATGGGAGCACCATCGCCAATAGGCACGTTACCTACATAAATTCGGGTGGATTTACGTCTTTTTATCGGTGATTCATTATGCATTTTAATTTTACTCTCTGGACATCCATGTGCTCTTAAACACTGTTGTGTAGTTGATAATCATTGCTTCGATGACCACTATACACAAAAACGCAAACTGCAAACTATCACAATTCTAGTTTTAGGATACAGTTTGCGTCTTCTTAATTTGTGACTTTATGCTTCAGGTATTTTTAATTTAGCAGAACGATTCGCTTTAATAAAACGGCTTAAGTCAACCACATTACCATTGAATTTGATATCAACGTTTGCGGGCGCACCAATATTCAAGCGGTAAGGCAATTTACCTTGTAAATCCAAGGTGTCGCCGCTGTTCTTAATACCACTATACAAGACTTTATTATTCGCATCGCGAACTTCCAGCCAACATGAACCTTTAAAGCTCATGGTGAGCGCATCTTGAACGACAGGAGTAGCTACAGGCTCTTCCGTTGATTGAGTGCGATCAACGCTCACGGTTGTATTAGGTGAATTCGGTAACGGAACGGTTTTTACTGGCAAAGATTCAATTGGCTGATTCTCTGTCGCTTGAGCGGCGTTTAAGTCGACAAGGGTACCTTCACCTGTCTCAGATGTATTTGTTGGCGTCTCTGTTGACCCATTGGAAAGCTCAACTGGATTTCCACTTTCATTTTGCTGAGATATAAGCAAATCATTTTGATTTGCCATCGTAACAAATTCATTTTGTTGTTTTTGATGATCTTGCCACCACCAAATACCAACCATAGCAATCAAAACAATGACAATTAGCCAGGTTAGTTTCATTAACCAACCTTCACGCTTCTTACGCTTTTTACCTAAAGAGTAACTCTGCATTGATGAGACTGTTGATGCCGCAATCGGCTCATCATTTTTAAGTAACGCATTCAATTCACTTTCAGGCACATTAACCATACGCGCATATAAGCGCATATAACCGCGTAAAAACGTAGGTTCAACGCCAGCAGGTTTCACATCCTCATCGATTTCCCTTACCGTACTAACTTTAAGACACAGACGCTCCGCGACTGACTCTTGTGTTAATCCCATACGTTCACGCGCTTGAGACAATAATTTTCCTACAGTGATTGGGGTTTGTTCGGTATTGTTATCGATAGTCATTTGCTGGCAACACTGTTTCCGAGTGAATGAAATATAAAGCTATTTTTCCTTAGCTTTACTCGTAATAATCCTAATGTGATAATTATATTAATATCATCACCTACAAAACATTGTAGGTGATGAGGGTCATTTTGCCTATCCATAAATGACCCAAATGATAATTAGACCAAATATTTAGACTTTATCTATAACTTCAGACTGCTTTCACCTTAATAGGTTCCCCAGCCATACGTTTTTTCAAGGTCCGTTTTGTTCGGTCAATCACTTCTCCCGCCAACTGACCACAGGCGGCATCAATATCATCACCACGTGTTTTACGCACAATCGTTGTAAAGCCATATTCCATTAATACTTTTGAAAAACGATCAATACGACTATTCGAACTACGACCATACGGCGCCCCAGGGAACGGGTTCCAAGGTATCAAATTAATTTTACTTGGCGTATCTTTTAAACATTCCGCTAATTGGTGAGCCTGTTCAATACTGTCATTAATGTGGTCAAGCATGACATACTCTACCGTGACACGACCACCATTCGCATTGGATTTGGATAAATAACGTCTTACACTGCTCAGGAATGTTTCTATATTGTATTTTTTATTGATAGGTACAATATCATCACGGATATCATCAGTCGGTGCATGTAATGAAATCGCCAAAGCGACATCAATCATATCCCCTAATTTATCCAGCGCAGGAACAACACCGGAAGTTGACAGTGTGACTCGGCGTTTAGATAAACCAAAACCAAAGTCATCCATCATGATTTCCATCGCGGGAACCACATTATTCAAGTTCAGTAATGGCTCCCCCATTCCCATCATAACCACGTTGGTAATAGGACGACGACCACTGGATTTTAATGAACCAATAATTTTTGCTGCGCGCCAAACCTGCCCGATAATTTCAGAAACCCGTAAGTTACGGTTAAATCCTTGTTGAGCGGTAGAACAAAATTTACATTCCAACGCGCAACCTACCTGTGAGGAGACGCACAAGGTTGCACGATCATCTTCTGGAATATAAACCGTTTCGACTTGCTGGTCACCTACCGTTATCGCCCATTTAATGGTGCCATCTGCTGAGCGTTGTTCTTCAGCAACTTCAGGAGCACGAATTTCAGCGACTTCCTTTAGTTTTGCTCTTAACGCTTTATTAATATCTGTCATTTGATCGAAATCGTCATAACAGTAGTGATAAATCCATTTCATGACTTGATCGGCACGGAATGGTTTTTCACCCATTTGCGCAAAAAACTCACGCATCTGCTTGCGATTCAAATCCAGCAGGTTAATTTTTTGTGTGTTGTTTTCTGGTGTGACAGAAATAGCGGAGGAAGTTGCACATTGTGCACTGGTTGTCATATCGGACATGTTAAGTTGCCTCGTTGTTACACTTTCGGCGAGTGCTACTTTGGTAGCACAACGTTCATAATAAAATCGCCCTGTTAACAATTATATTAACAGGGCGTCGCATTGTACAAACTTTATAAGAATAATGCTAATGCATTACACTAGTTTACCAATTAGCGTGGGCAGATTTCGTCTTCAGTGAAGAAATACGCGATTTCGCGGTTTGCTGATTCAACAGAATCTGAACCGTGAACCGCATTCTCAGTGAAGCTGTCTGCATAGTCAGCACGTAGAGTACCTGCCAGTGCATTATCTGGATTAGTTGCACCCATTAGGTCACGGTGACGTTGAACTGCGTTCTCGCCTTCTAGTACTTGCAGCATAATTGGACCAGAAGTCATGAATTCAACCAGACCTTCAAAGAAAGGGCGGCCTTTGTGCTCTGCGTAGAAACCTTCTGCTTGCTCACGAGTCAAATGCAACATTTTGGCGGCAACGATTGAAAAACCAGCGCTTTCAAAACGATTATAGATTGCACCAATAGCATTTTTCTTCACTGCGTTTGGTTTAATAATAGAAAATGTACGTTGAACCGTCATAAATAACCTCTTAGCGATATCGTGACTTTTACTTTTGTATTCTTAACTTTCATGTTAATCAAAACACAAAGTAGATGTCAGTTGTAGTTTTTTATATTGTTTATCTTCTGATGACGAGCAGCAGAAATTAAGGCGTTGATTATAGGGGCTACGATTACAATTTCCTACAGTCACATCAACATTTTGTTAAACTTTTTATAGCAAAAAACACTATTTTTTTGACTCAGTCACACTTTTTATTTGTTACTTGACTTTAAAATTAACTGACGTGACTTGCCCACCAAGATCTAATACCGAAATTTGATAGTTTCCTGCCTTATCGAAGGTCAGTAAAACGCTACCATTGTGCTCAGTCTCTTGGATCTGTTCACCATTTAAAAACCACCATTGCTGCCCTTGCCCACCTTGTGTCATTAGACGCACATCCAAACTCGTTTTTCCTGGTAGCCGTTGCAGAATTTCCCCATCACGGATGCCCGAAATAAACAAAGGTGGTGTTTCCGTACGCAGTGGAGGACAGGACGAGTCGATTGGCGGTAAACGATTTATCCGTTTTTCACTCTGTGGTAACCAAGACTCTAAGGTAATCGGCCACAAATAAACCTCTTTTTCCACTGCATTAGAGCAATCAGGAGCAACCTGCAACCCTTGTTCATTTACCCATATTTTCTGACGTAACCCCAATAATGATTCTTGATCTTTCGCCATTAATGTTGGCGGGATCGTATTATCTAAAATCCAACTTAAACGGCGTTGCCGACAATTACTATCCCCTTCTGGTAATACAGTGCCGCTAGGCCAACAGATCATCGCTTGACTGACCGTTGATGGCTTGGTGTCTTTTGGCATCAATTGATTCGATTGATACAAACGCCCTAACAATAAATTATTCACTTGATTCATAATGGGGATCGCGGTCGCATAACCTAATTGCCCGGCAACAGGAGTACCATCGGGCCGCCCCACCCACACTCCTATTGTGTAGCGTGGATTTACCCCGATAGCCCAAGCATCTCGATAACCATAGCTAGTACCTGTTTTCCACGCTAAATTAACTTGCGCGGTCAAACTACTATCAGGAACAGGGCGCGCTTCACCACCCATAATACGCCGAATAATCCATGCCGCACCCGCTGACATTAATTGGCGATCACGTATTGTGTCTGTTGGACGATAGCGCAATGGCGACACTTTCCCTTGGCGAGCAAAAGCACTATAAGCCGCAACTAGCTCATCCATACGAGCGGCAGTGCCACCTAAAATTAACGACAAATTAGGTTCGCTAGCTAAAGGAAAACGTAATTCTGTTCCCACATTACGTAATTTCGCCGTAAAACGCTTACTTCCGTAAACGTCAAGCACTTGTACTACGGGTAAATTCAGTGAGCGGACTAATGCGTCACTCACACTCACAGGCCCATTAAAACCGCTATCAAAGTTCCCCGGTCGATAATCATCGAAGCGTCGAGGCACATCTTGCAGTAAAGATTCAGCGTGGATCAAACCATCATCCATCGCTAAGGCATATAAAAAGGGTTTCAATGTTGACCCCGGTGAGCGCCAAGCCGTGATCATATCGACATGACCAAAACGGCTATTATCTTGAAAATCGATTGACCCAATATAAGCTTTCACACTCATATCAGTATGATCTACTACCAATATCCCTAGCGATGTCTGCTTAGGAAGCTGGTTTTTCCAGTTAATTGCCATCTCTTCCAATTGGCGCTGCAACCCTGCATCAATGGTGGTTTCAATGACCGTTTCTTGTGCATCTTTGACAACTCGGCGCGCCAACAAAGGCGCAGAATTCGGATTTTTGCGTGGCGCTAACCAAATCTGTTCTTGTTTAATATCTTCAATTTTATCTGCTGGCCACACCTGATATTCCGCGAGTCTATCGAGCACTTTATCGCGTGCAGCTTGCGCTCTTTCGGGGTAACGGTCTGGCCTTAGTCGACTAGGTGCTTGTGGCAACACCGCAAACAATGCCGCTTCACCCGAGGTTAATTTATCAGGTGCTTTGTTTAAATAGACCCAACTGGCCGCACCGATACCTTCAATCGTACCTCCATAGGGAGCTCGGTTAAGATACATTTCCAGTATTTCATCTTTTGAATAGTGATATTCAAGTTGTGCAGTACGCCATAACTGTTTCAATTTCCCTGTTATGGTGCGGTCATGGGGATCGACTAACCGAGCAACTTGCATTGAGATCGTACTTCCACCAGAGACAATGCGCCCTGAACTGACGTCTTGCCACAATGCTCTCAGTAATGAAAATGGGTTAACACCGGGATGTTGATAAAAATGACGATCTTCGTAGGTCAATAATGCTTCGATAAACTCAGGGGAAACTTGATCCAGTTTTACGGGGTAACGCCATATTCCTTCTTTATCCGCAAAACGCCAAAGTGGTGTACCATCCTGGGCAACGACCGTGCGCGCCATCTCAACTTGTTTTATCGGCAATGGCCAAATCTTATCTGCCAGCAAAAATAAAAGAGGCAAAAAAATCACCAAGCAGAGCAAAACCAACCCAGCGCGTCGTAATCTTTTTTTCATAGATGGATATACCGCAAACAAATAGCCCTTATACCGAAATCATCACGCATCCAGTATAAGGGCTGATTAAAGATTAACGAACGACTTCTAATTGGCCGTTAGCTTTACCTACCGCACGCCATTCAGGAACATACATCGATTCCACTTGTGGAGCCGGGATAGAATATACCCCCGGTGTCACGGCACGCGCCAAATAGACTAATGTTGTCGGTCTATATTGCTCAACCTCAACGGCTGCCACAAAGCGATCATCCCGATATTCCATATGGTTGACTTGTGATTGTTGCATATCATCAATCACTTCCTGCAAGTTTGGCGCAGTTTCACTCAGATTAGCACTACTATTTGCTAAGTTCTGGTTTTCAAGCTCTAAGCCAGCAGGCAATAAATCAACCACTAAAGCATCAGGTACTCTTTGTGAAGCATTAACTTCTAATTTCACCACAACCATTTCACCTGTTCTTAAACGATCGAGTGAAATTGGACGACCTTGCAGATCTAAATAGGTTCGTTTCACATTCAACACATTCGAACTTGGTGTTGGCGTATACAATGGATAACCCACTACGTTCAATTGGCCATACAACGTGTTCGTTCCTGTATTTTCGATGCTATAACCTGTTTTTAGCTGCTCTTTAGTTAAAAACTCATTGATAGGCTTATCTGAGGTCATCGGTGGTTGTTGACCATTAATGACCGCTTTCCATGGGGTTTCTGTATTATTCACATAATAACGTCCCGCCAAGTACAGCGCATTGCTCTCTTGAGTTGAGAAGTACTGTTGAGATACCAAGTTGTTTGAAAGCATTTGCAGTTTTTGATCACGTGCTTTTGTCATCAATTGGTATTCATTCAGTAACGCAACGATCATCGCATCATCACGAATGATTGAGCCATAATCCCCACTGTAGCTGTAACGAGCTCGCTGCTTTTTCAACCCATCAGCAATTACATTATCACCCCGTGTTTTATCGCCCATCAAATTTAAAGCGATACCCAACTGTACTAGTGGCAACCCACTATTGGCTTCCTGACTTCTTGAGTAGAGTTGTCGTAGTGCTCCGAGAGGCGCCTTTTGCTGTGTTGCAAGTACTAAGCCCGCATAGGCTTGGGCTGCAAAACGTGCGGCTGATTGATCATCTACATAGGGGTAATTAATTTGATTACCATCTTGTAAATAGCTCAATAAACGACTATTAGCATTGGTTAATGCCTCTTTCGGCACCGCATAACCACGCTGATTTGCTCGGTTAAGGAAATCCGCAGCATATGCCGTTAACCAGTACTCTTCTCTACCGTTACGATCCCATAACGAGAAACCACCATCAGGACGTTGCATGCTTAATAAATGAGGGATCCCCAATTCAATGGCTTTGCGACGGTCATCATCTGTCTGCGATTTTATACCTAACTTATTCAGCTCTGCTTGTGAAGAGTATAACGATGGATACAAGCCACTGATTGTCTGCTCAAGACAGCCATATGGATAAGCAAATAACTCACGAATATAGCGGGCAATCTGCAATGGTGGACGGCTAGTTAGTAAAACTTGACCTTCGAGCGTATTAGGGGAGAGACCTTGTAAATTCTCGGTTGGTAATGACCATTGCTCACCCGGCTCAATAGCAACAGCATAAGAGACCGTTTCCGCAGGCTGTGCAGGGCGAACCCCGACTTTCCAACTATTGCTATACGCTTTCAATGATTCATCTGGCAAATCAATACCATTGATTGTCATTGAAACCTCACCCTGACCATAACCATAATCCGCGCGAACTGGCAACGTTACCGTTGTACGTTTACCTTTCACTAAGGCTAGCTCTTTCGTGGCAACTCCATCTAATTTCACCATTCCAGAGGCTTTAAAAGTCACTGTCACATTTTGTGTATTGTCCGTCGTGTTAGTGAGATCTAATGCGAAGTAAGATTTATCACCACCAGCCATAAAACGTGGCATCGACATTTGAGTGATAAGCGGCGCCGCTACCACGACTTTACTATCAGCATGACCAAAATCCTTCTCATTCCATGCTTGAGCCATTACGCGCAACTCACCATTAAAATCAGGGATCGGTAAGCTAATTTCACCTTCACCATTTTTATCTAATGTGACAGGTGCCGCCTGTTCCGCAATGATTTGCACTTCTGTAAGTGGCTTCATTCCACCACGATCTAATGAAGTATCTTCACCATCACCACCAAAACGTAAATTTGCTAACTTACCTTGGCCTTCAATGAGGTGACCGTACACATCGTACTGATCGACACTGTAACGTTTACGACCAAAGAAGGCGTCATACGGATCGGGCGTTTTAAAATCAGTAATGTTCAACACGCCAGTATCCACAGCAGATAGCAATACATTGACTTTTTCAGGTAATGGCTTGCCATCTTGTGCCGTCGCTTTCACTTTAACGATAAGGTCTTGGTTTGGACGCATTTGGGTTGGTGCTGAGAGCACTAATCCAATCTTGCGATTTTCATCCGCTAACGGAAGATGAAGTACCCCAATCGCTCGCTTAACCGTTGCCTCTTTCGAGTCATCTCCTGGACGAACAACGACCGCAGTAATGTATAGGTCATGGCGAGCCCACTCTTTATTCACTGGTACCTCAATTTCCATTCCTTTTTCAGGAACATCAATTTCTTGCCACCACAGTGGACCATTACTTGATTCAAGTAAAATATAACCTTTACCCGCTTTTGGTGATTCCACACGAACTTTTGCTTTTTCACCCGGTAAATAAGCCGGTTTATTTAAACTCAGCTTAACTTGATCAGGGCGCACAGCCCCATTACCGCCCGTATTGTCTTGCCATGAATAACCGGCCCAAAACGGTAGACTGGTGACTAATTGGTTATTTTCATTGATAACCTCAAGACGGAAGGCACCCCAATCAACAGGGAATGAGACTTTTGTTGTCTGACCTTGACTAATCTTGATGTTTTCATTGGCCATCACTAAATCTTTTTGGTCATAGTTTGATGTCCAACCACCACTTTCAGACCAATTCCAATAATAATCACGGCGCTCATAAATCAGGCGTGCAGTTAAATTGTTGGCCTCTAATTTATTTCCGGCAGCATCAGCAAAGACAAGCTCAAACTCCGCTAAAGAATTTTCATCAACATTATAGCGTTGGGCATAGCGGTCAGTTCGATAATCATAAATTTCCTTTTTATTGAATAATGGGCGAATACCCACCATCTCTCTTGCTGGCCATACGGCTTGCTCAGCACGACGGGTCACCGGACGCCCGCCAGCCTCCAATAGACTGACTTGCGCAATAACTTTTATTGGGGAGCGTAAAGATTCCCAATTACTTTGTGGCACACTAATGGCGGTTTCACCCGTATCATCTAGCGTTAAATCGAATTCATCAAGCTTACGTTGCAACCCTTCTTCGCTCGCAAAACCAAATTCAAATCCAGGTAATTTAGCTACGGCTTCACGATCAGGACGAATAAATATTTGCCCTTGAAGTTCATTACCCGCGGCGGGTGCACCATATAAATAGCGGCCTTGAATATCAAACTCAACAGGCTGATTATTCAAAATAGGTTTATCTTTTGTAGTGACATCTAATGCCATGCGTTCAGGCATAAAGTCTTCAACATTGAATTTATAGTAACGTAGTGGTGACCCGTCACCTAAATCAAAGCGTAATGACCAGCCCCCCGTTTCCGCTGATTGAGGAATTTCATACTGGTATTGATACAAACCATCATGGTCTTTCTCAGGTTGCCACACAAAACTTCTAACAACCTGTCCATCCGTTTTTAAAACATCCACTTTAACAGGTTGCGCTTTAAGTGGATTTCCATCACCGTCGCGTAATAACCCATTAACCAATAACAGTTCACCTGGGCGATATAAGTCACGTGGCCCAAACACAAAAAATTGTTTTGCGTATCCAGTAGGGCCTGAAATATCAAATTCAGAGAGGTCTAAAGCAGGTTGAGTAAGGTCAATCATGCTCGTTTGCCCATCAAGGGTCGCTAGCAATAATTTTCCACCCGCTAATTTATCTAATTTGGCATGCCCCTCGCTATCAGTAGTCGCTTGGTTAACCAATTGACCTTTTTCATCAAGGATACGCAGCTCAACGCCTTTAAGGGCTGAACCTTTTGCGAGTGATTGCGTAAAAACATCAACCTGATCTTGATAGCTATGCAGTGAGACCCCTATGTCACTCAGGGTGAATACTGTTGCAGGGAACTGATAACTGTAGCTACCCGCTTTTTGCATGATAGCTAGGTAGACGCCGTCTTGCTGTAGCTCTTTAATGTCTTTTAAAGGTAGTAAAACGGTTTGGCGAGTGTTTTTATCAGGATTGAGGTCAAAGCGCCCTGTATAAGCAAGTTCGGTTTTATTGAGAAACTCTTCTGAATACCAATATTCATAGTTACTACGGTATTGCCACATTGACAGAAATTGTGGTAATTGCTTTTCGTCAATACGGAAAAAATTCACATCGACTTTATCTACATTCAGCGCAATAACGGGCAATCCTTGTGCTACTTTGCTCGGTAATAAGGAGCCTTTGCTTGCAAAACCAACAGTTGGGATAATCTGTGCTGTTTGCAGTTTTTTCTCAAATGGTTGCTCTATCGTACGCCCATTTATCGCCTTAATCCCTGTATTTACTGTGAGATTTAACTCTCTTGATGGCGGTAAGTGACGAAAACGTAACTCCATTTTATTATCGGATAGTTCCCAAGCACCATCCAATTTTCCTGATTTCACATCAACTAAGTTTAAATATTGACTAAAATCTTGCTCCTCATATAGCGGCACAGAGAAGGTGACAACCATTGCGCTTGCCCCATCTAGTTGCAACTCAGAGGCATCAAGAATAGTTAACTCTTTACCCGCATAGCGCTTCATCATTTCAGCTGCTGATAATTTCGGCGTAGCTCCCTTTGCCGCCGCTAACGGTGCCGTTTGAATCACTTTTTCTGTCGTTGCACTTTTTTCGGCTACGACGCTGTTTTCTTTACTATTTGTGTTGTCTGAATTATCACAACCTGTTAGTGCAATAACTGAGGCTAATGCTGCTACAATATAACGTTTTTTTGTTTTTAGACCCGCCAATGAAGCCCAACGAATATGTTGATTCATGACCGATTCTTCCTTTTATAGTTAATATATGGTGCTTTTACTTCCATCTATAAGTTGGAAGCTACAGAAATCTTGGCTGGATGTTAAAATAAGCAAAGACTGAGATAGTGCGTAAATCGGTTACACAATTTAACAGATTGTGCGATTAGTACCTATAAGACAAAGCGGAAAAAACCCTAACTATTTTAGGCATCAGTACAGATAAAACAGATATTAACGCACATAAGATAATCCATTAATGTATCTGTAGGCGGTGTTGTGATGATTTTGTAAGATACAAAGAAAAAATAGAGCCCTTCACATCAACAAAGCAGAGCGCCTGTCACATCACTGGAGGGAAATAAGTTCTTCTTGGCTTAGCCCTGTACTTTCCATAATTAACTCAAGGCTAATTCCATTTTTTAAAAGTGTTCTAGCGGTGGCAAGATTTGCCTCATGTTTGCCTTTTTCAATGCCTTTTTCAATACCTTTTTCAATGCCCTCTTCCAGACCTTGTTGATGCCCTTTTTCCCAGCCTGCTTTTACACCTTTATCTTGCAAACGTTGTGCAATATTCATAATAACCTCTTGATGCTTTTCAGTTTTTTCACTCAACTGTTGGACTATTTTCTCAACATTTTCTGCATCCATCGTAAAAAATAGATAGTTGAGAATAGTGATGACATCGCTATCAGTATTATAGTGATTATTGAGCGCTTGAGCCAATAGGGAGATCACATGCTCACTTTCCTCCCGCAAATGCTTATGTTTCATAGCCAATTCCATAATTGCAACCTTACGATAATTAACAATTTCATTATCATCAATAACCGTGACATCGACTAAAGGAAAAGAACGTGTGTACAAGTTATTAGCCACATCCGCGAGAGGAAAACAGTCAGTCCATAATTGTGAATATGGATAAGGTGAACTCTCCCCGTGATAAAACAAAACAGGTACGACTAGCGGCAAGTTCTTATGCCCTTGTTGCAAATGCTGATTCATCGCTAAAAATGCATAATGCATTAATCGCCATGCCATCAATTTGTCTGGTGAAGATTGATGTTCGACGAGTAAGTAAATATACCCTTCTCCTTCTGTCGTTTGAACTGAATACAACACATCTGATAATCGTGAACGCAATTGTTTGTCTATGAAAGAAGAATTAGTGAGAGTTAATGTTTCAAAATCACATAATGCATGAATATGCTCTGGTAAATGAAAATGAAAAAAATCTTTAGCATTTTCTATTTGCGCCATGAAACCTTTAAATGCCGCATCGTGAGCTGAGTGTCGTTGTACTTTCTTCATTAGCGAACCTTATCTAAGCAGACCTATAAAAATCATTGTGATATTTATTTGCAGGCGATTTTGGTGATTGCCTTAGAAGGGAGCATCGTATTTTAAATGACCACTATAACTCGTCATATATTAAGTCGTTACTGACTACACTCACACTAGCCATATCGTTATCGACACAGCAATATTTATGACTTTAAACTATTTAACCATCAATATGGACGATGTACCCTACTATTTGTCATTACATGACAAACCTATCATCTCAATACTGAAAAGGTCATTAGTCGCTCAATTAACTCACGACAAAAGTTTCTCTGAAAAATAGCATGATTCTGAAACGCTATATGTAATGACGCTCGCTGCTTAGGTTATTTAAGCTATTGGTCTAATGAGGGATACCCCACAGTGGGCCACTAACCCACTGCAGAAGCTTATTTGGTGTTTTTAATTGGGATTGAATCACGTAACCAACTGCCTAACTTACGTTGATAGAAAGGTTGAATATGTTCAGTAATAAAATGGCTAATACCCTTTTCTGCTTCATTAACTAAACAAAAATCAATGGACTCATTATCGTCTAAATATTCACACGCTAATGTTCCCGCTTGATGAATAATCTCATCGATATTCTCAGTTCCTGGCACAAACTCTAATGCCACCATTAAAATAGCTTCATCACCCTCTTGGTTTTCTTCTTGGGCAGATACTAAAAAGGCACGGCGTACCACCTTATGCTGTTTAAAACATTCAGTTAAGACCCCTACTAATGCTTCAGGCTCTTCTTCAAGTGCGCTTAATTTTAACGATGCCCCTTGAGGAATAACCAACTCAGTAAATTCGATATTGTTATCGTTGCTAAAAGGTTTATTCGATTCGGATTGCTGCGACATGCTTATGCCTCATAGAAAAATAATTAACCCTATAATAAAAAAACGGGCACGAAAAGTCGCCCCCTTCGTCCCCGCTAATGTTTATTAAGATAAGACTTTTTAGCCTGCTTTTTTCATCAGTAAGTTTGCTATCGTTCTTACACCAATTCCCGTTGCACCTTCAGCCCACAGGCTCACTGGTGATTTACGGTACGTTGCTGAACAATCAATATGCACCCAGTTTTGACGATAATTCTCAACAAAATGGGATAGGAATGCGGCTGCGGTACTTGCACCTGCTGTATGGGATGGTGCAGCAATGTTATTTAGGTCAGCAAACCCCGACGGCAATTGCTGGCGGTGGAATTCAGCCAGTGGTAAGCGCCAAAACAGTTCAAACTCTTCATTTGAAGCATCCATAAGCTCAGCAACCAGTTTATCATCAAAGCTAAGCACTGAATGATAGTCGTTGCCAACTGCGGTTTTTGCAGCCCCCGTTAAAGTTGCCGCATCAATAATCAGCGATGGCTGCTCTTTACTTGCATCAATCAAGCCATCAGCCAAAACTAAACGACCTTCTGCATCTGTGTTCATCACTTCAACAGACTTACCATTGCGGTAACGGATGATATCACCTAATTTAAAGGCATTGCTGCTAACCATATTGTCAGCCAAGCAAAGGAACAATTTAACGCGTTTTTTCAGACCACGATTAATAGCGAGTGCCAGAGAACCAACCAGCGTTGCTGCCCCACCCATATCTGCTTTCATTGAGTTCATGGATGATGAAGGTTTGATACTATAGCCACCTGAATCAAATGTGATCCCTTTCCCAACTAAGCAGGCAAAAACAGCCGCGTGGGGGTTGCCTGTAGGGTTGTAATCTAACGCTAATAAAGCAGGCGCACGGCTTGAACCACGACCTACCGTATGAATACCTGCATACCCTTGCTCAAGTAGATCATCACCTTTAATGATACGGTAACTGATATCTTCAGCATTAATATGACACAACAAATCAATCGCACGTTGCGCCAGTTGCTCTGGCCCTAACTCATCCGCTGGCGCATTGATCACATCGCGTACCCAATCAATTGTACGGATACGGTTTTCTAATTCTTGGCGATCCGCTTCTGGCAAAACTGGCCACTCTATTGTTCTTGCCCCTTTTGGTGCACGGAAACCTTGCCAAAATGCCCAACTTTTTTCTAGATCCCAACCTTCACCCGTTAAAGAAACATTACGAATACCTTGGCTATCCAATTTACGCCCTGCACTTTGTACCGCACACAACTTACCCGGATGCTTTAAATGAATAGTTATTCCTTTATCGCCAGAACTCACTAACGCCCCTTCACCCCAACAAGGTGCCGCGGCTTCAAATGAAATCATTACTGGCATAATTTGTTTTGTCATCGTTTCTCCCACTTTATCTGTATCTGTTTTTTACAGGCAGCTCTTGTCTAAATCAGTCGCTGATAGAAGTAACTTAACCGATTAACGGCCAAATAGGTATCAAGATAGTGCTCATAAATAAAAACCGGACGAGTTGCCCGGTTTATCTATCAAATTTGAAAATTATTCGAACTCATCCAACCAAACCAATAAAATGGCTTCTAAGATTTTCTCGTTGGATTTTTGTGGATCATCGTCGAACTCTTCTAATTCACAAATCCATTGGTGCATATCCGTAAAGCGCACAGTTTTTGGATCCAAATCAGGATACGCATCGTACAGTGCTTCACCGATTTCTCGGCTATTCGACCATTTAAGGCTCATATTTGCTTCCCCACACAGCGGATTATATCAGTATTAATGTTCACGAGCGTGATTAATTGTATATTTTGGGATCTCAACAACCAAATCTTCGTCAGCGACCAAAGCTTGGCAGCTTAAGCGACTTTCTGGTTCTAATCCCCATGCCTTATCCAGCATGTCATCTTCTAATTCGCTGCTCTCTTCGAGAGAATCAAAGCCTTCGCGAACAATACAGTGACAAGTTGTACAAGCACATGATTTTTCACATGCATGTTCAAGTTCAATGCCAACTCGCAATGCTGCATTTAAAATTGACTCGCCCTGTTGTGCATCAACAACTGCACCTTCCGGACATAATTCTGTATGAGGTAGAAAAACTATTTTAGGCATAATTATATCTCATCCACAGATTGGCCTGATAGCGCTTGGCGAATAGAAGCATCCATTCGACGCGCCGCAAACCCCTGTGATTGCTTATCCAGTTGTTTAATGGCATTTTCAATAGCAGTAGGGTCTGTGCCTTCTACTGCTTCAATTAATATATTGACGGCATTATCAATCGCTGACTCTTCGTCGGGAGTCAATAGATTAGCATCTTGCTCTAATGCACTAGTCAAACTCTCAAGCACTCTTGCTGCTTCAACTTTTTGTTCCGCTAAACGGCGTGCATTTAAATCATCTTGCGCATTAGTCATTGAATCTTTAATCATGCTTGAAATTTCAGTATCAGTTAACCCATATGAGGGCTTCACCTGAATAGAAGCGGCTACTCCCGTCGATTTTTCCATTGCACTGACGCTTAACAAGCCATCCGCATCCACTTGGAAAGTGACACGAATATGAGCACCACCAGCAGCCATTGGCGGAATATCGCGTAATGAAAAACGTGCTAATGAACGGCAATCTGAAACCATTTCACGCTCACCTTGTACCACATGCACAGACATCGCTGTTTGTCCGTCTTTAAACGTCGTAAACTCTTGGGCACGTGCTACAGGTATCGTGGTATTACGAGGGATAATTTTTTCGACTAATCCCCCCATCGTTTCAAGACCTAACGACAATGGGATAACATCTAACAGCAACATGTCACTATCAGGCTTGTTGCCCACTAAAATATCAGCTTGGATGGCAGCACCAATGGCTACTACTTTGTCAGGATCAATCGAAGTTAATGGTTGTTTACCAAAAAATTCACCAACCTTATTTCTGACTAAAGGCACGCGGGTAGAGCCACCAACCATCACCACATTTAACACGTCATCAGCATCTACTTGTGCATCTTTCAATGCACGACGGCAGGCCATTAATGTGCGTTTCACATGGTTTTGTATTAACTGTTCAAACACCTCACGCTGAATTTCTCCTTGCCATTGTGGCAATGAAATTTGTGCGGTTTCAGCCTCACTAAGTGCGATTTTCGCTTCGGTTGCAGCATTCAGTAATTGACGATTTAAATGGTGGTCACCTTGTGTCTGAATACCTGCTTGCTCGGCAATCCATTTGGCTAATGCTTGGTCAAAATCATCGCCGCCCAGTGCGGTATCGCCCCCTGTAGCAAGGACTTCAAACACGCCACGACTTAGGCGCAAAATAGAAACATCAAATGTTCCGCCTCCTAAATCATAAACAGCGATGACCCCTTCTTGGCCTGAATCAAGACCATAGGCAATAGCCGCCGCTGTCGGTTCATTTAATAAACGGAGAACATGTAAACCGGCAAGGCGGGCTGCATCTTTTGTTCCTTGGCGTTGTGCGTCATCGAAATAAGCGGGTACGGTGATCACGACACCATCCATTTCTCCGCCTAATGTTTCTTCCGCTCTCTTTGCTAGCGTTTTTAAAATATCTGAAGAAACTTGGATCGGATCAACTTGCCCTGCTGCCGTTTGAATAAAAGGAAGCCCATTTTCACTAGCAGTGAAACGATAAGGTAGGTCGGGATAACGTTGTTGGATGTCAGCCAATGAACGCCCCATCATTCTTTTTACCGAAATAATGGTATTAACAGGGTCACGCTCTGCTAGCTGTTTTGCCGCCCAGCCCACTTGTTTATTATCGGATTGATAATTGACGACCGATGGTAGTAAATAACGCCCATCATGATCAGGTAAAGCCGTTGCTTCACCGCTACGTACCGTGGCGACCAAAGAGTGAGTCGTACCAAGATCAATCCCCGCCGCCAATTTACGTTGATGTGGTGCGGCTGTCATGCCTGGTTCGCTGATTTGAAGTAAAGCCATAATCGTTTCTCTTAAAAATCATCCAGTAAACGTTCTTCGAGTTGTTCAGCTTGTTGCTGTAATTTATCGAGAAAACGCAATTTACGTACCGTATCTGCCGCCAATTCCCACTGTGCACTATCGAGTTGCTCAACCATCAATGCGGAACGTGTTTTTTGCATTTGTTTTACTTTCGTCATGAACGCTGTAAGCAAATCAGTCGCATTATTATGGTGCTCAATATTATCGAGCTCTTCTCGTAGCTCTAATTGCTCCATTAAGAATGCAGTGTCGTGCATAGTATGTTGTTCGTTATTAATATCAATCCCTTGTAGTAATAACATATATTCGGCACGTTTTAGTGGATGACGAAGAGCTTGGTAAGCCGCATTGATCGTTGCCGCTTGTTGAAGCGCTTGCATTTTTTCCTGTTCCGTACAGGCAGCAAAGCGATCTGGATGGTATTGGCGCTGTAGCGATTGAAAACGTTGCGTTAATTGTTCATTATCGATCGCATAGTTGGGCGTTAACCCAAAAAGAGTAAAATAATCCATAAGTACTTAGTTTCTCGAACTGACGCACTCATGCACTTCGTCTAGTTAGCTATCAAAACTCACTCACAATGTTAAATAATCAGCGCGAATATTCGCTTTCGATAGGTGTCAGGAGCCACGAAATGCATTAGTTAAAAATATTGCCTATAAAAAGACATTATACGTGAAAGCTTTCACCACAACCGCACTCACTGCTGACATTGGGGTTATTGAATTTAAAACCTTCATTTAAGCCTTCTTTGACAAAATCTAGCTCAGTACCGTCTAAGTAGACAATGCTTTTACCATCAACGATCACTTTGACACCTTTATCTTCAAAAACGGTATCTTCTTCATTGATAATATCTGCAAATTCGAGAATATAGGCCATGCCTGAGCAACCTGATGTTCTGACACCAAGGCGTAAACCTTCACCTTTACCACGGCTTGCGAGGAAAGCTTGAATACGTTGCGCAGCACTTTCTGTTAGAGAAATAGACATTGCGAACCTCACTATAGAAACAAACAAGGCAGATACTCACTAATTGGTAGCATCCGCCTTAAAAATTAATCAATTATACCGACCGATGTTTTCATCACACGGATTTTAGTTATTTATGTCCATGTGCCCATTAGCCGGAATTAAAGCCTTATTTGCCTTGGCGTTTGCTTTTATAATCCGCAATGGCTGCTTTAATTGCATCTTCAGCAAGAATCGAACAGTGAATTTTCACTGGTGGTAATTCTAGCTCTTCAGCGATAGCTGTATTTTTAATCGCTTCGGCTTCATCTAAGCTTTTACCTTTCATCCACTCAGTGACAAGTGAACTTGAAGCAATTGCTGAGCCACAGCCGTAAGTCTTGAAACGCGCATCTTCAATGATTCCATTATCATTTACTTTGATTTGCAGTTTCATCACATCACCACAAGCTGGCGCGCCAACCATCCCGCTACCTACGCTTGGGTCGTTATTGTCGAATGAACCCACATTACGTGGATTTTCATAATGATCGATGACTTTTTCACTATATGCCATTTTTAAACTCCTGAAACTGTCTGATTAATGGTGAGACCATTCGATGCTGTTAAGATCTACGCCGTCTTTGAACATTTCCCATAAAGGAGACAGTTCACGTAAGTGGCCAATTGCGCCATGAATCTGTTTGATTGCATAGTCAATTTCTTCTTCTGTTGTAAAGCGACCTAAAGAAAAACGAATAGAACTGTGAGCAAGTTCATCATTCATTCCAAGGGCACGTAGAACATAAGAAGGTTCTAGGCTTGCAGAAGTACATGCAGAGCCAGATGATACCGCTAAATCTTTAAGAGACATCATCAGCGATTCACCTTCAACATAGTTGAAGCTGACATTCAGAATGTGTGGAGCACCGTTCTCTAAATCACCATTGAGGTAAACTTCTTCAATATCTTTAATGCCATTCCAAAGACGCATGCGCAGTTTACGTAAGCGTGCTGACTCCTCAGCCATTTCTTCTTTTGCGATACGGTAAGCCTCACCCATCCCAACGATTTGATGGACAGGTAATGTACCAGAACGCATACCACGCTCATGACCACCACCGTGTTGTTGAGCTTCAAGGCGAACACGTGGTTTACGACGCACATACAAAGCACCGATACCCATAGGGCCATACAGTTTATGTGCAGAGAATGACATCAAATCCACTTTCAGAGTGGACAGGTCGATAGGGAGTTTACCAACACTTTGAGTGGCGTCGACATGGAAAATAATGTTGCGGCTACGGCACATTTCACCGATGGCTGCGATATCTTGAACGACACCAATTTCATTATTCACATGCATAATAGAAACAAGGATAGTATCGTCGCGTAAAGCAGCTTCTAAATCTTTCAGGTCAATCAAACCATTGCTTTGTGGTGCAAGGTAAGTCACTTCAAACCCTTCACGCTCAAGCTGGCGGCAGGTGTCTAAAACTGCTTTGTGCTCTGTTTTACAAGTGACAATGTGCTTGCCTTTCTTTTGATAGAAATTAGCGGCACCTTTGATAGCTAAGTTATCAGATTCTGTTGCACCTGAAGTAAAGACAATTTCGCGTGGATCGGCATTCACCAATTCTGCGATTTGATTACGTGCAATATCAACGGCCTCTTCTGCTTGCCACCCAAAACGGTGAGAGCGCGAAGCGGGGTTACCAAAAATGCCGTCCATTGTTAGACATTGCATCATTTTTTCAGCAACACGTGGGTCAACGGGTGTTGTTGCTGAATAATCAAGATAAATCGGTAATTTCATTGCTCACTTACTCCAAAAGACAAAATTGTCTTCATTTTCTAACGATACCTATGATGATCATTCATTCGAACCCCATCACTTTGTGTATCAACTGCAATTTATTAAAATATTATATAATTAAGCACGGACATTAATAATCGTTTCAGGTGAAAGACCACCTAATGTTGCCCGACGTTTTTCGTTATCTTGTCTATCGGCGACATCTATGACTTCTTGATTTTTAACTAATTCATCAAGGCTAATGCTGCTTAGGAAGCTTGTGATCCTATCGCTCAAATCACGCCACAGCGCATGCGTTAGACAACGGTCACCATTTTGACAACCTTCTTTGTTACCTTGACAACGTGTCGCATCAACAGATTCATCAACCGCGGCAATTACTTGAGCAACAAAAATTTGATCAGCATCGCGGCCTAGCAAATAACCACCACCTGGGCCACGAACACTCGAAACAAGCTCGTTTTTGCGTAGACGAGCGAAAAGTTGCTCAAGATAAGAGAGGGAAATTCCCTGACGCTCAGAAATATCAGCTAAAGGTACAGGCCCTGTCTGAGAGTGTAATGCGACATCTAACATCGCCGTTACTGCATAACGCCCTTTGGAAGTGAGTCTCATAACATATACTCCGTGGTAAAATATTGCCCAATTGTGACATTCCCGACTAATTTAGTCAACTATTTACCTGACTAATTTACTCAAGTATTTTTCACGGAGTGATAACTCATTTTTTTGCCCATTTTTCCATTGAAGTCAGGATACCTCGTAAAATATGTAGCTCCTGAGTTTCAATGTGTGCACGGGTGTATAAACGTCTCAATTTATTCATAATTAGGCCCGGATGCGCCTTACGAATAAACCCTGATTCATTTAACACACTTTCAAGATGCACATAAAAACGCTCAATATCTTCTACCGGCGGATATTCTACCTCATCCTCCTCCGAGTTCACTGCGTTTTTTTCCTCTAGGGCTAAATAGGCCATGCGAATTTCGTAACTGACCAACTGAACCGCCATCGCAAGGTTTAATGAACCATATTCAGGATTGGTAGGTATATAAAGATGGTACTGGCATTTTTGCAGCTCTTCATTGGTCAGCCCAATACGCTCACGGCCAAAAATTATGGCAACAGGCGCCGTTTTCGCTTGCATCACTGATTTTTCGCCACATTCACGCGGTGCAACCATCGGCCAAGAAAGTGTCCGAGAGCGCGCGCTCGTGCCAATGACTAATTTACACCCTTCTAGAGCTTCATCCAATGAATTGACTATCGTGGCATTGCCAATAACATCGCTGGCTCCTGCAGAAAGCGCAATCGCATGCGAGTCAGGCTGTACTTGTGGATTAACGAGATAAAGGTTGGATAAACCCATGGTTTTCATGGCTCTAGCAGTAGAGCCCATATTGCCAGTGTGTGAGGTCTCAACAAGGATAATGCGGATATTGTCTAACATGGTTTAGTCGTTTTTCTAAAAAATAATCGCAAGAGTCTAACACAAAATTGCTTATTGTGACGAACATCTATATAATCCGCCCACTCAAAGTTTTTCGTTCTTTAACATTCCAGTGGAAAAAGCCCATGCATCCGATGCTAAATATCGCCATACGTGCTGCGCGTAAGGCTGGCAACCACATAGCAAAAAGCTATGAAACGCCTGACAATGTTCAAATCACTCAAAAAGGCTCTAACGATTTCGTCACCAACGTTGACCGTGAAGCAGAACATTTAATTATCGAGGTCATCCGTAAATCTTATCCTGACCACACTATCATTACTGAAGAAAGTGGTGAGTTACTTGGTAAAGAAGATGATATTCAATGGGTAATCGATCCACTGGATGGCACTACTAACTTCACAAAACGTTTCCCTCACTTTGCTGTTTCTATCGCGGTTCGTATTAAAGGCCGTACAGAAGTCGCCGCTGTTTACGATCCTATGCGTAACGAGTTATTTACCGCTGTTCGTGGTCAAGGCGCACAATTAAATGGTTATCGCCTACGTGGTGCCGATGCTCGCGAACTCGATGGCGCGATCGTGGCAACCGGTTTCCCCTTTAAGCAAAAACAACACGCCGTTGTGTTCATGAACATCATGAGCAAAATGTTTGAGAGCTGTGCAGACTTCCGCCGTACAGGCTCAGCGGCTCTTGACTTGTGTTACGTCGCTGCGGGTCGTGTCGATGCTTACTATGAAATTGGTTTAAAACCATGGGATTTCTTAGGTGGTGAACTGATCATGCGTGAAGCTGGCGGTATTATGACGGATTTTGTTGGCAACCATAATTACTTAGCTTCAGGTAATATTGTTGCGGGTAGCCCACGCATTGTTAAAGAGATTTTATCTGTGATGCGTGAAGAATTATCCGAGTCACTGAAACGTTAATGATTTAATAAAGGTGTTGGGGCTTCCCCCAATGCCTTTAATTCTCCCCTCTCATATAACCCACCATAAGATAACTCAATTTGATAGAAAGCATTTTAGTGTCACGTTTTTTACTATCGATTACACCACCAAAATGCCTTCTTGTTAGTGATTTTGGATTGTTCATTCACTTCAGATATATATCTAACCCTGATATTTAGGAACAAACCCAAGTTAACCTTATGATTGTGCTACAACTTTCGGTCTAATAAACAAAGCAGGGATCGCCAATAGTGCCATTAAATAAAAGACTAAACCGTGATTGTCTGGCACACGCTCATAGATAGCCCCCACCACAACAGTGATGATAGCTAAACCGCCCCCTGTTGCTAATGCTGAATAAACACCTTGTAATGGAATAATTTCATTTTCTTTTCGAGCACTGATAAAACGCATTGCAGCGAGGTGGCATACGGTAAAGGTTCCGCTGTGCAATATCTGAACAACAATAAGGACTGGTAGTGAGGTAAATGCCCCCATTAGCCCCCAACGAATGATGCCGCTGATGGCAGATAACAAAAGTAGATTTCGTGAACTCCAACGACGAAATAGTTTGTTACTCAACATAAAAACCACAACTTCAGCGACAACGCCAAGTGCCCAGAGGCGACCTATAACGATGTCAGAATAGCCTGCTTCCTTCCAAAATAAAGAGGCATAGCCATAATATGCAGCATGTGCGCCTTGCAACAAGGTGACACAAATTAGGAACGTCACTACGTTTTTATCCGCAATGAGTTGTCTAAATGAGAGTTTATCTTCTCCTGCAACTTTAGGTATGCCTTTAGGCATAATTGCAGGCGTTAACATTGCCGTGAGTAATAAAGCTAAGCAGCTAATAATTAAAGCCACCATAATGGATTGATGACCTAATATATCGGCGAAATATCCCATCGCTATGGAGCCAATAATAAAAGCGACGGAGCCCCAAAGCCTAATTTTGCCATAATCAAAGGGAAACTGCTTTTGCCATGTTCCTGCCAGCGAGTCACCGAGTGGCACTAATGGCGCAAAAAATAAGTTAAACCCAGTCATGACAAAAAATAGCCATGCCCAATGGGAACCAAAGGAAAAGGCAACAGCAAAGAGTAGAGACAATCCTGCCAATATTCTTAATGCGTTAATGAGTTTGGATTGATCTTTAACCATCGGTGTAATAAACATTGCACCAAGGAAACGCGCAGCTAACCCAATCCCTAATAACACCCCGCTCATTTCAGCATCAATACCTTCACCTTGTAGCCAAATTGGCCAGAATGGTAGAAAAATACTGTAAGCGAAAAAATAGGTAAAATAATCAATCGCTAGCCAGCGAGTTGATGGAATTACCATCACTCCTCCTTGTTTTTCAATGCAAAAAACCCGCTTTTACCAAAGTGTAGAAGCGGGTTTTGAAACTAAATTAATTTTATTTTATGCGTAAACTGGGTATTTTGCGCAGATATTCAATACGTTTTGTTTGATACGTTCAATGGTCGCTTCATCATTGAGGTTATCCAGAACATCGCACATCCAACCAGCCAGTTCACGTGCATCGCCTTCATTAAAGCCACGACGTGTGATCGCTGGCGTACCAATGCGGATACCAGAGGTAACAAATGGACTTTTCGGGTCGTTAGGAACGCTGTTTTTATTCACCGTAATGTTTGCACGACCCAATGCAGCGTCAGCATCTTTACCTGTAATACCTTTATCAACCAGATCCACTAAGAACAGATGGTTCTCTGTGCCACCGGACACTACTTTATAACCGCGTTGTTGGAAAATTTCTACCATTGCTTTCGCATTTTTCGCAACTTGTTGTTGATAAACTTTAAATTCAGGTTCCATCGCTTCTTTCAATGCGACCGCTTTACCTGCAATAACATGCATTAACGGGCCACCTTGAGAGCCAGGGAAGACGGCTGAGTTCAGTTTTTTGTACAGTTCTTCGTCACCACCTTTCGCCAAAATCAGACCACCACGAGGGCCAGCTAATGTTTTATGGGTTGTTGTAGTAACAATATGTGCGTGTGGAACTGGGTTAGGATAGACGCCTGCTGCGATTAGACCCGCAACGTGAGCCATATCAACGAATAGATAAGCATTGATGCTATCTGCGATTTCACGCATTTTAGCCCAATCAACAATACCAGAATATGCAGAGAAACCACCGATGATCATTTTTGGCTTATGTTTCAATGCTTGTGCTTTGATATCTTCGTAGTCGATTTTTCCGCTTTCATCGATACCGTAAGGAACGATGTTATAAAGTTTGCCAGAGAAGTTGACTGGTGAACCATGGGTCAAGTGACCACCATGAGCAAGGTTCATACCCAATACGGTATCACCCGGTTGCAGCAACGCCATGTAAACAGCCGCATTAGCCTGTGAACCTGAATGAGGTTGTACGTTAGCATAATCTGCACCAAACAGCGCTTTTGCACGATCGATAGCTAATTGCTCGACAACGTCAACATACTCACAACCACCGTAATAGCGTTTGCCTGGGTAGCCTTCTGCATATTTATTCGTTAGCTGAGATCCCTGAGCTTGCATCACTCGTGGACTGGTATAGTTTTCTGAAGCAATTAACTCAATGTGTTCTTCTTGACGGACGACTTCTTGTTCCATTGCTTCCCACAGTTGTGGATCATAATCTGCAATATTCATTTCACGCTTTAACATTCGCTTCTCCTGCCTCAGCCATTCAATAAGTTGATAACAAAACTATCGCAATAGCACACAGTGTAAACTCTTTTTCTTCAGGGTGATAGCCCTAAAGAAAAAATATACGCAAACGTTTGCATAAATTTTCTCAGTCATAAAAGACTATCAAGCATACCAAGATAAAATCAGCCATATTCGCATTGCTAAAAGATTAAATCCTATTTATTGGGTGACTCTTTTATAAAGTTTCTATTTTTAAACTCTTTTTATAATAGACCTATTTACTTTGTGTGTTAAAAGTTATAAATTGCATTTAAAATACATGTTATAAAATTCATCATCGAATGAAATTATTTCAGGAGAGCCTGTATGCTAGACAGCCAAACTATCGCTATTGTTAAATCCACTATCCCAGCCATTGCTGCAACGGGTCCCAAACTAACTGCTCACTTCTACGACAGAATGTTCAAACAACATCCTGAGCTGAAAGATATTTTTAACATGACGCATCAAAGTAACGGCTCACAACGTGAAGCCTTATTTAATGCGGTTTGCGCGTATGCAACACATATTGAGACGCCCGAAGCATTGATTTCTGCTGTAGAAAAAATCGCACAAAAACATGCAAGCTTGAATATCAAACCTGAACACTACCCTATTGTCGGGGAAAATTTATTGGCTGCTATCGATGAGTTACTCAACCCAGGGCAAGAAGTGTTAGATGCTTGGGGTAAAGCTTATGGTGTCCTTGCTGATATTTTTATCAACCGTGAAGCAGAAATTTACCGCCAAAATGCAGATAAAACAGGGGGCTGGGAAGGTTTACGTGAGTTCCGTGTTGCGGCTAAACAGGCGCAAAGTGATGTGATCACAAGCTTTGAGTTTGTCCCTGTCGATGGTCAGCCTGTCGCAGATTATCGTCCAGGCCAATACATCACTATTTATATCAATGATGACAGCCTAACTAACCAAGAAATTCGCCAATATTCACTGACCACAGCACCAAATGGTCGTAGTTATCGTATTGCCGTTAAACGTGAAGATAATGGTGTTGTCTCCAATTATATTCACCAAAACTTAAATGAAGGTGATATTGTTCATTTAGCGCCACCATGCGGTGATTTCTTTATTGATATCGATAATAAAACCCCTGTCACTCTCATTTCAGCGGGTGTCGGTTTAACACCGATGCTGAGCATGCTCAATTCATTAACTCAGGAAGGCCATGAAGCACAAGTTAACTGGCTACATGCCGCCGAAAATGGTGCCGTTCATGCGTTCCATCATGAGGTAAATAAACACCTTGCTCACCATCCACATAGCCAATCCGCTGTTTGGTTTAATCAGCCACGTGCAGAAGACAAACAAGGATTTGATTATCAATTTAGTGGCTTAATGGATCTTTCGCAGGTTAAAGCGTGGTTAGACGTTCCAAATATGCAGTTCTATTTCTGTGGTCCAGTTGGCTTTATGCAATACATCGCTAAACAACTGATTGAGATGGGCGTTTCAGCAGAGAATATTCATTATGAGTGCTTTGGCCCTCATAAAGTTCTACCTTTAAATTAATTTAAATAACCTATTTAAATTTCGCGGTAACGGTTTTGCATACTAAACACTCTTTTAATCCCATTCCTGTGTTTATGCCGTTACCGCTTTTTATTAAATAATGACTAAGCTATTCCATGATGTTTGCCCCACGACCATTCCCTAAATAATGCGTAGTAAGTAGGGGTCGATGGCGCAGCTCCCTTGAAATGTGACTAGAGCCGCGAAAAAAGCATGGAAATTAAATCGCCTCTTCGTCCTGCTCACCAGTACGAATACGGATCACGCGAGCAACATCGTAGACAAAAATTTTGCCATCACCAATTTTGCCAGTTTGTGCCGTCTGCATAATAGTTTCTACGCAGCTTTCGACAATATCATCGGGCACAACAATTTCAATTTTGACTTTAGGCAGGAAGTCCACCATATATTCGGCGCCACGATAAAGCTCGGTATGACCTTTTTGACGACCAAAACCTTTGACTTCTGTTACCGTCATCCCAGTGATCCCCACTTCCGCTAACGCTTCTCGGACATCATCCAGCTTAAAAGGCTTAATAATTGCATCAATTTTTTTCATAAATAATTCCTGTTATGACCAGTTTTTACGGCCAAAACCTGACGTGATTGGATAACGACGATCTTTTCCGAAATTACGCACCGTAATGCGTGGTCCAACTGGCGCTTGACGGCGTTTATATTCGTTAATATCGACAAGACGCACAACGCGATGAACCGTTGCTTCATCGAAGCCTTGCTCAATCAATTGTGCCACGGAATAATCTTTTTCCACATAAGCTTCAAGTAACGCATCTAAAATATCGTATGGCGGCAAGCTATCTTGATCGAGCTGCCCTGGTGCCAGCTCCGCCGATGGTGGCCTATCGATCACACGTTGCGGTATCGCAGGAGAGATCGTATTACGATATTTCGCTAACTCAAAAACCAATGTCTTTGGTACATCTTTTAAAACATCAAAACCGCCCGCCATATCACCATATAAGGTTGAATAGCCAACGGCAGATTCACTTTTATTACTGGTCGTTAAAACTAAACGACGGCGCTTATTGGACATCGCCATTAAAATAACAGCACGGCAACGCGCCTGTAAATTCTCTTCGGTAGTATCAACAGCAGTACCTTCAAACATTGGTTGAAGTTGTGACATAAAAGCATCAAACATAGGTTCGATTGAGACAATATCAAACTCAACGCCAAGCAATTCAGCCTGCTCTTTGGCATCATGGATACTCATTTCTGAGGTATAGCGGAATGGCATCATCACGGCCTGAACGCGTTCTTTGCCAATCGCATCCACCGCTATTGCCACTGTTAATCCCGAATCAATCCCACCGGATAAACCGAGTATAGCGCCATTAAAACCATTTTTATTGATATAATCGCGAGTTGCCATCACCAAGCCTTGATAAACCTGTGCAACTGGTGACAGTGCTGGTGCTAGCTTTTCCATCGGTACCGCGGATAACTCATTAAACTGGCAATTAACGATTTGCTCATCAAAATCAACCAGCTGATGTGTGATTTTACCGTCACTCGCCAGCACTTTAGAGCCACCATCAAAAATTAACTCATCCTGACCGCCCACTTGGTTCAAATAGATGATAGGTAATTGTGTACGCTGGCAATGCCTTACCAATAAATCACTCCGACTATGATCCTTGTTACGATCATATGGGGAGGCATTAATCGTCAACAATAGTTCGGCACCGGCTTGCTTAACGGCATCCACTGGCCCATCGAACCAAATATCTTCACAAATTAATAAGCCTATACGGTAACCTTTAAAGTCAACCACACCGGTTTTATCCCCCGCAGAGAAATAGCGAAGCTCATCAAAAACACCATAGTTTGGCAGCTCTTGTTTGAAATAGCGGGTGAGGAGTTTTCCTTGGTAGAAAAAAGAGAGGGCGTTATACATTTTCCCCGCTTCTGTCCACGGGTGACCAACAACAATCGCTGTTTCCGTGCTCGCATTTTGTAAGCGTTCTAATTGCACTAAACAACGTTGGGTAAAATCCGCACGGAATAAAAGATCTTCCGGTGGATACCCCGTGAGTGACAGCTCAGAGAACACAACAATGTCAGCGATATTCTTTTGTTCTTCAAAAACTTGCAACATGCGTTCACAGTTGCCTTCAATATCGCCAACTAACCAATTTAATTGAGCTAGTGAAATATTAAGCTTACGGCTCATAAGGTATTTCTTCTCCCGAGCATTGATATTGATACCTTAATTCACTCTTCACTAGCCATTACCACGGCAGCGATAAATTGAGTGACTTAAACACGATAAATTTAGATGATAAGGCCAATTATTCTTTAAAATCATTAGCCTCTAAATCATGACGTGCCAATAATTTATAAAATTCAGTACGATTTCTGCCTGCCATGCGAGCGGCTTGTGTCACATTCCCTTTTGTCATCTGTAATAGTTTACGTAGATAGTTAAGCTCAAATTGGTTACGTGCCTCAACAAACGTTGGAAGTGCCGTATTTTCACCTTGTAACGCTTGGCTAACCAGCGCTTCACTGATCACAGGTGTTGTCGTCAATGCGACGCATTGCTCAATGACGTTAACCAATTGACGTACGTTGCCCGGCCAACTGGCTGACATCAAACACTTCATAGCTTCTGTCGAGAAGCTACGAACAAACGGCTTATGCCTAGATGCCGATTCACGTAGTAAATGGTTAGCTAAAATAGGTATATCCTCCGCCCTCTCATTCAGGGCTGGGATGCGCAAATTCACCACATTCAGACGATAATAGAGGTCTTCACGAAACTCATTTTTTTCCATCGCCTTCGGTAAATTACGGTGTGTTGCAGAGATAATACGCACATCAATATCTAAATCACGATTACTGCCAAGAGGACGTACTTTGCGCTCTTGTAATACGCGTAATAATTTAACTTGCAGCGGCATTGGCATATCGCCGATTTCATCAAGAAATAGCGTTCCCCCATTTGCGGCAAAGAATAGCCCTTCTCGGCTACTCACAGCCCCTGTAAAGGCCCCTTTTGCATGACCAAATAGCTCAGATTCAAGTAATTGTTCTGGTAATGCGCCGCAGTTAATCGCGATGAATGGCTTGCGTGCCCGTGGGCTTGCCTTATGGATTGCCTGTGCTAAGACCTCTTTACCTGTACCACTCTGCCCATTAATTAATACGCTCACATCCGATTGCGCGACCATATGGGCTTGTTCTAACAGTCGGATCATCAACGGGCTGCGGGTAACAATGCCTTCGCTCCACTCTTCATCACTGATTGGTGTTGAAGATAATGCCAATGCTTCATCAATGGCCTTGTAGAGCGCATCTTTATCAACAGGTTTGGTTAGGAAACTAAATACGCCGCGCTGTGTTGCTGCAACGGCGTCGGGAATTGAGCCATGGGCAGTGAGGATTATCACGGGTAAATTAGGGTGTTGCTTCTGGATCTCATCGAACAGAGCCATTCCATCCATTTCATCCATTCGCAAGTCACTAATCACCAACTCTATTTTTTCTTTTTGAAGCAATTTTAGCGCTTCTGGCCCACTTTCCGCGGTGGTGACTTTAAAACCTTCACTGCTTAAGCGCATACCCAGTAATTTCAGCAGACTAGGATCATCATCCACCAGCAGAAGATTTGCTGATTTACGGTTGGTCATTGCGCTCATTCTCCGATGGGTTATTAGTTGAAGAGTTACCATCCTCAGCGACTGGTTTTTCCGTTTTAGCCGCTTCTTTTGGTTGCTTTTTATCTACCGCTTCAACCTCTTTTTCCGTTTCATTGGTAATTTGTTTGCGAGAGGAGAGTTGTCTCTCAATGTCAGTTAAATTTTCTAATTTACGTGAGGTTGTATTCAGTTCAAATACCAGTCTGGCATTTTCTTCTTTCATACGGTCAAGTTTATTGTCTGTATCTTGCTGTAGCCGCTTAAAACGAGAATTGGCTTCAGCAAGATTAATTGTTTGTACCTGTTGTTCACGCCAAAGTTGTAATAACGGGCGAATTGCCGTGGGGAAATTAAGGCTAAAAGTGTTCATACTGTCGACCATTTTGCGTCGTTCAGCAATTGTGGGTTCAGCCGCGCCCATTAAGATACTGTGCTGAAATGCGTCCGACCAATTTTCAATCTGTATCTGTGATGCCTGCTTGCGTGCTGTAGCAGGGTCGAGACGATCGGCACAGTCCATCATCCTCAACCAAAAAAGTGCATTTTCTCGCGCATTAGGCTGATAATTTTCCCAAACGCCCTCACATGCCGCATAGCGGTAATCGGTCACTTTAACTTCAGGGACAACAACTTGAGCTAACGTATCTAAAGAAGATTGCCCATTTTGAGTCGTACACCCCGTTAAAATGAGTGACAACAATAACGCGCCTATATGCACCGCTTTTTGCTTTTGGATGAATGTAGAGTTTTTTTTCGTTAACCCGATATATCGCTTTGGTAACACCGCAAAGCGTAATGCAACCAAAACATCTGTAGACCTATTTGCCATTATTATTCATTCTCTGCAGTTAAAGGCAGTTCAATTCTAAAGCAGACATCTGCTAATTTATTGGGTACTAGTGAAAGTTCACCCCCCATTTGCTTAATGCAATCATGTGCAATACTTAGCCCCAATCCGCTGCCTTTGACAGCTCCTTTTCTCACAAGCGACCCTTGGTAAAAAGGTTCAAAAATCATACTTTGTTCTGACTCAGGAATTGGTGTGCCAGTATTAGCAACTTCAATAACAAGCTTATTATCTATTCTGCGGCTTGTGATCCAAATATTACCTGATTCACTGCCATAGTGCACCGCATTGGAGTAGATATTATCAATAACCCGTCCTAGTAGCGTTGGTTCAGCAAGGCAATGGTCAATACGTAGACGAATATCCGTTTGAATATTTTTCGCTCTCGCAGGTAAATTATGAGCCATAACAATGTCTTCAATCAATTTTTGCAAATCAACATGTTGTGCTTCTGGCGGGCTATCTGCTAATTTACGATTATAATCAAGAAGCTGCTCAATAAGTTGCTGAAGATGCTTACTGCTGTTATCAAGAATTTCTACAACCTCTTTTTGTGACTCGGTAAGCGGCCCCGCCACTTCATCGGCCAGTAATTCAGTGCCTTCACGCATACTTGCTAATGGTGTTTTCAGCTCATGGGAAATATGCCGCAAAAACTCATGGCGCTGCGATTCTAACCAAGCTAAGCGTTCACTTAACCAGATAATCCGCTGCGCTAACGAGCGTAACTCTCGAGGCCCTTTAAATAATTTTAAATTATTTGTCAGCGTTCTGCCTGTGCCTAATCGGTTGATCATACGTTCGATGCCTTTCACTGGCCCGATAATCATTCGAGTAAACAAAGCAACTAAGAGCACACTCAATAAAAAAAGGATAAGGCTCTGCCAACCAAAAAGCTGTCCTTTATTGGCAATTGCTTTTTGTAATTGCTCCCCTCGACTAAATATTACGTCGCGGGTCTCTTGTATTAATGCATTATTCTGCTCTGAGAATTGGCTTAATGCTGCGGTGACTTCTTTAGGCGGTTCACTATTCTCACAAACTACCGTTTTTAATTCTTCCAACGCGCGAGTCAGTGCCGATGTATCTGCATTTTTAGGCAGTATCGTTTTTTGTCGCTCAAACATCTGTTGATAATCAGAAAACTGCTTGAGGTAGAGGGTATGTAATGAAGCATCTTTCAAAACACAGTATTGGCGATAGCTTCTTTCCATTTCTAAAGCTAGCCCTCCCATCGCTTCACTTCGCCGGGTATCTAAAAGTGTTGTTTTATTGATTTGAGCAGCTTGATTACTTAATTGCTCCAAGCTTTGGTAAGCCTGATAAGCCAGAACCAATAGTGGCAATAGCACTAACCAAAATGCCATGACAACCAATTGGCGCAAGGAGCGCGGAAATAGACGCCATTTACTCAATGCATTCATCTCACACCTGTTAAACGAGGTTCCATGGTAACAGAACTGAATGAATTACGTGAACTTGATGATCACCACAGTTCGATTTTCCCTCTTATTTCATAAGAGTCACGCTAGTTACAGCAAGCAATGTGCCAATCTCATTGAGAATAAACAAGAAAAATTATGGGGGGATAAATACAGGAAGGCGGAATAAAGAGTTCAACTTTATTCCGCCAGCGATTTACTGATGTGATATATGATTATCTCTTTATAATCATATAGGTGGTGCCTCACTCCACGTGTCGCCCTGTGTTTGATAAGGCTCGAAAGCGAATATCTGTGCTGTTGGACGGTAGGCACCTTACTTTGGCATCATTCTTGCTTTATGTGGTATGTTCCCACCCTAATGTGGACCGACATAATAATGTTGAATGAGCAACTGAATATTATTATGCACACATCGTGCCAACTTTTCAATGTATTTATTAATTAATTGAAAGATAAGCACTTTTATTTTTTCGGTTTCTTATTTCTTCTTTTTCACCTCTAAAATTTTTCTTTCTTTCCTCTATACTGTCTCCTTTTAAAGACACCCACCACAGCATAGAAAATTATTTTTATTTTTCAACAAATTAAATGTCTCCATTTGGAGACACCCAAATAAGGGGTTTGTCGCCAATTTTATACACCTCGAAAAAAACCTCATCACCTGAATAAAAAAACCTCAGAATAATTAATAAAATTGATATTTATTGCGAGACCAACAGAAATTCAAATTAAAGCGAAAATAATAAACACTATGGCACCCCTAATTTTTATTGATAAAAATTAAGAGTACTTTCCAAGAAATAATTTTACTAATCTATACTTCACGACAATACTTAACTTTTACTTATTGATTTGATAATAAAGATTCGATGAGGAAATTTATGAATATGCAATCAAGTAACACAATAGAGCAGAACGATATGCAAGCCGCGTTGTATGTGCTTGAGCAAACTATTGGTTTTGTATTTCAAGCAGCACTACGCGCCGCGGTGCAGTTAAATATTGCGGATCATTTAATGCAGGAAGCAAAGACCGTTGAGCAACTGGCTGCTGAAATAAAGGCAGATGCGAGAGTCGTGAAAAAAATTCTTCGAGTACTCGCAACCCGTAAAATTTTTACTTGTTTAGATGGCACTCATTACGCATTAACGCCAGAAGCGACCTTTTTATGCACTGATCACCCCTACTCATTGCGCCCTGCTATTCTCTGGTTGACTGATAAAACCTTTTGGCTAACGAGCGCAGAGTTCACACAATCCGCTTATGGTAAGCGCGTATTTGAAGATTTATTCGGAAGTACATTCTTTGATTACTGGGAAAAGAATGCTGACCAACCAGAAGGCTTTGATGAAGGGCAAGCTTCTTTATCAAAAATTGAAAACGAATTTATCCTAAAAAATTATACTTTCCCAGAAAATATCATTGTTGCCGATATTGCTGGCGGCTTAGGCAACCTGCTACTTGAAGTATTGGCACGTAATCCGTCATTAAAGGGTATCCTATTTGATAGGAAACATGTGCTAGAAAAAAATATTCTACATCGGCTCAAAGATGATACCCGTTGGACATTACAACCCGGCTCTTTTTTTGAACAGTGTCCAGAAGCTGATATCTACCTATTGAAATACATAACTCATGATTGGAGTGATGATAAGCTTATTGAGATATTTAAAACCATCCGTCGCGCCATGAAACCAACCTCAAAATTACTGGTCATGGACGCGATTATCCCCGAAGATAATCGCCCCCATTTTGGAAAGGAATTAGAGCTTATATGCTTTAGTGTTATTCAAGATAGTAACGAGCATACAGAAGCTGAATTTAACGCATTGTTCTCGCAAGCAGGTCTAAAAATCAACCGAATTATTCCAACAGAAAGCCATATTGCTATCATTGAAACCGTTCCTGTCTAATCGGCAACGACGAAAAAATAGCCCCGTATTACGGGGCTATCAGATTCAGGCTGCTTAGCCTAATTGCTTACGCGCATTACGGAAAATACGCATCCATGGGCCATCTTCACCCCAATTTTCTGGGTGCCAAGAGTGACTTACAGTACGGAATACACGCTCAGGATGCGGCATCATAATTGTTGCGCGGCCATCCATTGATGTCACCGAAGTAATACCATTCACTGAGCCATTAGGGTTAGCAGGGTATTGCTCTGTGACCTGCCCATAGTTATTCACAAAGCGCAGTGCTACTAATGAATGATTTTCCAATTGCTGAATATGGGCAGGATTACGCGCCTCAACCAAACCTTCACCATGAGATACCGCAATCGGCATGCGTGAACCGACCATATCTTGAAGCAATAAGGAAGGGCTCTTAGCTACCTCAACCAAACTAAAGCGCGCTTCAAATCGTTCTGAGCGATTGCGTACAAAACGAGGCCACAGTTCTGCTCCTGGGATCAACTCATATAAATTGGACATCATTTGACAACCATTACACACGCCAAGGGATAATGTATCTTGACGAGCAAAGAAAGCAGCAAATTCATCACGTACTTGGTTATTAAACAGGATTGATTTTGCCCAACCTTCCCCAGCACCTAATACGTCACCGTATGAGAAGCCACCACATGCAACTAAGGTTTGGAAGCCTGCCAATGATAGATGCCCCGCGAGCAGATCACTCATATGGACATCAACCGCATCAAAACCAGCACGGTCAAAAGCAGCTGCCATTTCCACATGAGAGTTAACACCTTGTTCGCGCAACACCGCAACTTTAGGGCGTACACCAGACAGGATATAAGGTGCTGCGATATCCTCTGCAATATCGAAAGTAAGCTGAGTATTTAGACCAGGGTCTTGGCTATCCAACTTCGCTTTATGCTCTTCATCTGCACACACCTCATTATCACGTAAGCGTTGCATCTGCCATGTTGTCTCAGCCCACCACTCACGTAATGTACTGCGAGATTCCTGATAAACAACAGTATCACGACTATTAATCACTAATGCATCTTCTTGGGTGACCGTACCTAGATAATGTAAACATTCACCTAAACCCGCTTCAGCAAAGCAATTTTCAACATATTGCTTATCTTGCTGTTTAATTTGGATAACGGCGCCCAACTCTTCATTAAACAGCGCGGCGAGAATATCTTCATCAAATTCGCTAATATCAACATTAATACCGCAATGGCCTGCAAATGCCATCTCAGCTAATGTCACGAACAGACCACCATCAGAGCGGTCATGGTATGCTAGCAGTTTTTGCTCTGACAATAAGCGTTGGATAGCGGCAAAGAAACCAGATAGTAATTTAGGGTCGCGCACATCCGGTGCTTTGTTACCTAACTGACGGTAAACTTGCGCAAGAGCCGAGCCGCCTAAAGCATTATGCCCTTGACCAAGATCGATTAACATTAAGGCAGAGTCAACGTCCGTTTTTAATTCAGGTGTCACCGTCAAACGCACATCTTCAACACGACCGAATGCGCTAATAATCAGTGATAGTGGTGATGTCATTTCACGCTCTTCACCATTATCTTGCCAACGTGTTTTCATTGACATCGAATCTTTACCAACAGGGATAGTCAACCCTAAAGCAGGACACAGTTCTTCGCCTACCGCTTTCACAGCTTCATACAGACCTGCATCTTCCCCGGGATGCCCCGCCGCCGCCATCCAGTTAGCTGAAAGTTTTACTCGTTTTAGATCTTGCACATATGCGCTAGCAATATTAGTTAATGCTTCCCCTACCGCCATACGGGCAGAAGCGGCGAAGTCTAACAATGCAACAGGGGTTCTTTCACCAATTGACATAGCCTCGCCATAGTAGCTATCAAGACTCGCTGTTGTGACCGCGCAGTCCGCGACAGGGATCTGCCAAGGCCCAACCATCTGATCACGCGCAACCATACCAGTCACTGTACGGTCACCAATAGTAATTAAAAATGTTTTTTCCGCGACGGCTGGAAGATGCAACACGCGTTTTACTGCTTCATTTAAATGGATAGACGTTCTATCTAACGCCCCTGGTTGTGCCTTTAATGTATTCACATCACGCAACATTTTAGGGGTTTTACCTAACAGCACATCAAGAGGCATATCAATAGGTTGATTATTAAAATGCGCATCTTTTAAAACTAATTCACGCTGTTCGGTTGCTTCACCAATTACTGCAAAAGGAGCACGCTCACGCTCACAAATTGCCGTAAATAGAGCCATTTGTTCTGGAGCAACGGCTAAGACGTAACGCTCTTGAGACTCATTACACCATACTTCTAATGGGCTCATTCCAGGCTCATCATTCAGAATTTTGCGCAGTTCAAAGCAACCACCACGGCCCCCATCACTCACTAATTCAGGCATGGCATTCGATAAGCCACCCGCTCCCACATCATGGATAAATAAAATGGGGTTGTTCTCACCCAACTGCCAACAATTATCAATAACCTCTTGGCAACGTCGCTCCATTTCTGGGTTATCACGCTGCACTGATGCAAAATCCAGATCAGCATCTGATTGACCAGAAGCCATAGAAGATGCGGCACCACCACCAAGACCGATATTCATTGATGGCCCACCAAGGACGATGAGTTTTGCTCCAACAGGGATCTCACCTTTTTGCACGTGATCCGCCCTGATATTGCCAATCCCTCCAGCTAACATAATAGGTTTATGATAGCCGCGTAGCTCTTCACCGTTATGACTGTTAACCTTTTCTTCATAGGTACGGAAGTAACCTAATAGTGCTGGGCGACCAAATTCGTTATTAAACGCCGCGCCACCTAATGGCCCTTCTAGCATAATATCGAGAGCGGTAACGATACGTTCCGGTTTGCCGAAATCTTCTTCCCATGGCTGCTCAAACCCAGGGATACGTAAATTCGATACTGAGAAACCAACTAAACCTGCTTTCGGTTTGGCACCGCGCCCTGTCGCCCCTTCATCACGAATTTCACCGCCCGAGCCCGTTGCTGCCCCCGGCCATGGAGAGATCGCTGTAGGGTGGTTATGTGTTTCGACTTTCATCAAAATATGAGCATCTTCTTGATGATAACGATAAGTACGGCTATCTGATTCTGGGAAGAAACGCCCCACGGAAGATCCTTCCATCACTGCCGCATTATCTTTATAAGCAGATAACACATAGTCTGGCGTCGTTTCAAAGGTGTTTTTAATCATTTTAAACAGCGATTTAGGCTGCTTTTCACCATCAATGATCCAATCTGCATTAAAAATTTTATGGCGGCAGTGTTCTGAGTTTGCCTGTGCAAACATATACAGTTCAACATCCGTTGGGTTGCGTTTTAACTCAGTGAATGCATTTAGAAGGTAATCAATTTCATCATCAGCAAGTGCTAACCCCATTTCTACGTTAGCTTTTTCGAGGGCAGTTCGACCATGACGACTGATATCAATAACTTTCATTGGTGCGGGTTGATGATGAACAAACAGTGCCTCAGCTTGCTCAAAAGAGCCAAAAACACTCTCCATCATGCGGTCATGTAGTAGCGCTGCAACGTCTAGCCACTGTGCTTGTGATAATGAATCGGCTTGCACATAATAAGCAATACCACGTTCAATTCTTTCGACCTGAGATAAACCACAATTGTGAGCAATATCTGTCGCTTTAGATGACCAAGGAGAAATTGTTCCTGGGCGTGGTGTCACTAATATGAGTTTACCAAAAGGCTCGTGCTCCGCGAGAGAAGGACCGTATTTCAGCAAACTACGCAGTTTGCCTTGCTCGCTTTCACTTAAAGGCGCTGATAGTTCAGCAAAGTGCATATATTCAGCATAAATATCCGTAACAGAAAGCTGTTTTTCAGCAAACAACGCCAACAGGCGAGCAATACGAAATGCTGATAGAGCAGGTGAACCACGCAAAATTTCCATAGTCTTAAATTCTCTCATTTAAACGCCAGCCCTGATCATAAAAGCAGGGGAACCGGAACACATTATAGAGCAATGCGAATCAATACGAAACCGTTTGCGTGACTAAAAATAAAGCAAACCGTTAAAAATTATTAGGAACGAAATAGCACAATATTGGTTGCACGGATCATAATTGTTGAGCAAAATGTCCAAACACTGGAAATATAACCATTACTTATAACAATTTTTATTACAACACCGGCATACAAACACCCACAATTTTCTGGGCGATTGAGAGATAGCAACATTCATCTATTGACTCGCTTGGATAGCAGCTTCGATTGCTAAACAGTGCAAAGCAATCTGGACTTGAAGTATAAAGGGTATACATACGAGATATTTTTTTTGAATAACATCAAGGTTAATTATTTCATTATTGGGATTATTGCGCTTGTTGCGGCCATGATTATCGGACTGAATCTCCGCTGGCCCAATACACAAAATAATCAACTCAATCAAATCCTCTCTCGAGGTGAATTGCGAGTCAGCGCGATTAGCTCCCCCCTGATTTATCTTGACGATGAAGCGAATCTGCATGGTTTTGATTATGAGCTTGTACAAAGCTTTGCCGATTACCTCGGCGTAAAACTAATCATCACCATGAGACCCACCGTCGAGCTTATTTTTGATGATATTGAAGAGGGGAATGCAGATATCGGGGTTGCTGGTCTGCTCTATAATAAAGATAGATTACAAAAAATGAAAACTGGGCCAAGCTACCTAAATGTGACACAGCAATTGGTCTACCGAAAAGGTTCTACTCGCCCTAAGAGCTTTAATGATATTAAAGGAAAATTGGTGGTTATGGCAGGCTCTGCACACGCCAGCACCCTCAAATCATTAGCCAGTAAATACCCAGAGCTGACTTGGCAAGAAACTACCGAATACACAACCAATCAATTGTTAGAAATGGTTGCCGAAGGGCTGATTGACTATACACTCGAAGATTCAATTTCCGTTGCCCTCCAACAACGCATTCATCCAGAAATTGCTGTTGGATTCGATTTAGTCGATGATCACGCCATTACTTGGTATATGAAACGTCTTAATGACGATAGCCTAAACGCTGCCCTTCTCGACTTTTTCAATGTCAGTAATGAAATAGACTTACTCGCAAGACTTGATGAAAAATATTTCAGTCACGTTAGTTCATTCGATTATTTTGATACCATTTCATTTATTAATGCTATCAACAAAAAACTGCCCAATTATCAGCCACTATTTGAAAAATATGCCACGACCCTTGATTGGAAACTCTTAGCCGCTATTGCATGGCAAGAATCCCATTGGGATCCTTTGGCTACCTCACCAACAGGTGTACGTGGACTAATGATGCTTACAAAACCAACGGCGGAAACCATGGGTGTCGCTGATAGGTTAGACGCTGAGGAGAGTATTAAAGGAGGAGCTGCCTATCTCGAATATCTGATGCAGCGCCTGCCAGTATCCATTGCTGATGACGATAGAATTTGGTTTGCTTTAGCCGCCTATAATATGGGCTATGGCCACATGCAAGATGTTAGAAAGCTAACTGAAATGCAAGGAGGTGATCCTGACCGCTGGCTAGATGTGAAATCAAGGTTACCTCTTCTAACACAAAAAAAATATTATTCTCAACTTAACTATGGTTACGCACGGGGTCACGAAGCCTACCGCTATGTTGAAAATATTCGCCGCTACCATCAAAGTTTGGTTGGGTATTTACAAAACCAAGACAAAAAACAGCGTGCACTAGCGATTGCGGAAAAATCGCTCATTTTATTTCCGCCTCTTACAACGCCTAACGAGCAGAAGCAGGCTGTTGAAAATGCAGACACCGCAAAACAGGATGATGTGACCTCAAACGCACCACAAGCATCTTCAACACAAAATCCCCACCAAGAAAAGGTTAGCCTAAAACACGTTCAATCTACCCCAGTACAGCAGAAGTTACCCGCTATTCCCCCGAAGGATACGCTCACTTTGGGGCAATATTTTCTTTCGCCCTATACACAGGAAGGCTCCCATGCCAAGGAGCCTACAGAGCCAGTAACAACAAATAATTAGAAACTTAATCATAGCTAATTATTATGAAAGAGGGATTAAGGTGATTTTTGCTGCTGACATCCTCCGCACTCACCTTCTGTTTGCGCCAACATCTGTTTCTGCGCTTTCTTTTGTGCTCTACGCATTTTAAAAAAATTACTTAACATCGCTGAGCAGGTTTCTTCTAAAACCCCGCCCTTCACATCCACATAATGATTTAATCCGGGGCGCTCTAAGATATTAATAAATGAACCGCAAGCACCGGTTTTAAAGTCTCTCGCCCCATAGACTAAACGCCCTATTCGACTATGTACTAATGCGCCAGCACACATAATGCACGGCTCCAACGTTACATAAAGTGTTGTGTCTAATAATCGGTAATTACTAAGCGCACGACCACCTTGCTGTAACACCATTATTTCTGCGTGAGCTGTAGGGTCATGACTTTCGATTGAACGATTCCAACCCGATGCAATTAATTGATTATCTTTCACTAATAGAGCACCAACAGGTATTTCTCCTGCATCTTGAGCATTTTTCGCCAATTCTAAAGCGCGCTTCATCCAGAACTCATCAACTTCGGCTTGTGTCACAGCAACCTCTAATCTATCTATTTAAATAGATTATACCGTAAATTATTTGAGTTGCTGTAGGGCGGTAATGAGGAAATTTATCAATCACTGCATAGAGAGGAAGTTACCGTGGTTTTGATGTGCCACGATAACTGATAAATAGACAACAGTGTGAACAAGGCAAAATCTCGCCTTAATTACTAAAAATCGCTAATTTTGCAGCAAACCCCATAAAAAAGCTTCCTACCGCACAGTTACCCAATTTAGCCAATATTTGTTTTTCACGTAAAAAACGCGCGATAAGATAACCACTAAAAATCAGCAGACTAAGATAAATAAAGCTGACAAGCTCCAAAATAGACGCGAGCACCAAATATGGAACCCAAGCGTGCGAGTAATTAAAGTCAATAAATTGAATAAAAAAGGAGATATAAAATAGAATCGCTTTTGGATTAGTTAAGCTTAGGATCAACGCACGCGTAAAAATTTTCTCTGATTTAACCACCATTGGCTCAGTATCTGAACTTGCTAATTTTTTTTGCTTAAAAGTCGCATAAAGAATTTTGCAACCTAAGTACAACAGGTACGCCGCGCCTAAATACCTTACGACCATAAAAAGTGTAGGTGACGCTTTTATCACTGACGCAACCCCAATAAATGAGAGAAAAATGAGTATTGCATCACCGGTAAATACGCCTAATGCTGCCCGATACCCTGCTTGAGTACCATGAGATGTACTTGATTTTAAAACATATAATGAATTTGGTCCCGGCACTATGATGATAAAAATCAACCCTGCCATATAAGTCCAGAAATTCAAAACACCAAAACTTTCAAACATAATGAAAACCTTAACCATTTTTTTCTTATTACTATCACAATCTTAACCAGTTGTGAATATTTATAAATTCAATTATTACAATAACATTTAAAAATATGAAATAAGCTAATAATAATGATTATTTTTAAATATGCCTTATTTTCATAATATTAAAGTGCTTATAAACAATTTAACTTACTAATAAATAAAGGAGCTGATATGTCTCTGATCCAATCAGGTATTCAAGCGGGTATATTTGAACAGTTTTACCCAACCACGCTTGTCTACACTGCTGCAAAAAAAATATTCTTCTTAGGCCATACTCCTCAAGATAAGGCCTACTTTATTTATAATGTTAGTGATAAAGGGATTATTGATACAAGTGCTCCTATCCATAAAGGGAAATTAAACAGCTACCTTAGCAATCTACAATATGTACAAGATTTAACGCTGAATAAACAGTATATTTATGGTTATAATTTAGAAGAAAAGACCATTCAATTCTTTGTTGTTTTAGATAATGGCAATCTTGAAAATGTTTACGACTTTACTTTTAACGCTAACGGCATGCAAATTAGAACAGCGTCGTTCTTCGTTATCAACGGCATTTTATACTATTACTACCAGTATGAAAAATCAAAAAATTGGGAATCATTCTCTGTCGTAATTGTAAAATAATAGTGTTTGATAGCTAAAGAGTTCCTTTTAAGGATTGGTAACCCCAATCCTTTATTTTAACAGTTATCTCTTATATAAGATTAAAGCAACCACACTAAATAAGATAATTTTAGATAAGCCTTACAGTCAGCGTTTTCAATATTAATTAACCCGATAAATAACAAAACCCCACCGTCTAAAATTTATAGTCACTGTAATGCCAAACCTTTAATCCATAATAAACTAATGACACATAACAAAGAACACTAAATAATACAAAAAATTGTATATCTAAAAAATAGGCTAACTTAATACAATCGACTTCGATGTGTTTATTCTATTTTTCCCTATTAAATAGAGATAGCTCATACTCTCTAAGATAATCTTACTAATACACATTCTATTTAGCACATAATAATAAATGTTATCATATTGAACAATGTTTATTATCTTTGCTATGGAAATTATAGCCACGCTTATCCCTTTTCCAGTTATGCATAATAAATAATACAATTTTTTAACATAAAAAGAAGATGTTAGGTGAAATTGATAGAATTAGTATTTAATTTCCCTATTTCCGTGTAGAATTAGTCACCTCATTAGAATTATTTATGGTAACAGATTTAACTGATTGAAATGGCACTATTAATTACTAAAAAATGTATCAATTGCGATATGTGCGAACCCGAATGCCCTAATAATGCTATCTATATGGGTGACGAAATTTATGAAATCGATGCAGATCTCTGCACTGAATGTGTCGGCCACTATGATAAACCGACCTGTCAATCGGTTTGCCCTATCAACAATACGATTATCACAGACCCACAACATATTGAAACACAAGAACAATTATGGGATAAGTTTGTCATGATCCATCATGCTGATAAAATTTAGCCTATTAGCACTTTCTACCTGTTCCCAGACACTTACTCACGACCCAGCGCTATCGCTGAGTGTTGATTACCCCCGCCGCATAACGGCGAGGTATCATCCTCTTCTTATCAAATATGCCCTCTGGATAAGAAGAGTTATTGAGCCTATTGTGTGCCAATTACACACTTTCAATAATCACCGTCGCAGCGGCATAATGGCGCTCATCCGTAATAGATACGTGAATATGCGTTACGTTCATACGCTGCGCTAGTTTTTCAGCCTCCCCCACCAATGTTAGTAGCGGTTTCCCCAAAGAGTCATTACTGACTTCAAATTGGTTAAAGGCCAATCCATTACGAATTCCGGTACCGAGCGCCTTAGCTGCCGCCTCTTTAACCGCAAAACGTTTTGCTAAGAAACGAGCTGGCTGAGCTTGTTGTTGAAACTGCGCAAATTCATTTTCAGTCAATATCCGTTTCGCTAAGCTGTCAGCTGAACGTTTAATCACCGCTTCTATTCGGGCTATTTCAACAATATCCGTACCAAGACCTACGATTGCCATTAGTAACGCGCTTCTCTGAGTAGTTTTTTCATATCTGCCACCGCATTCGCTAGGCCGCTAAATAACGCTCGCCCAATAATGGCATGCCCGATATTCAATTCATAAATTTCAGGTAATAGCGCGATCCGCTGAACATTATGATAAGTTAAACCATGGCCCGCATTCACTTTTAGGCCTTTCCCTGCAGCATAAGCTACGCCATCACGAATTCGACGATATTCGATTTCTTGTTCTTGCTCCGTTTTCGCATCTGCATATGCACCTGTATGTATCTCAATAAATGGTGCACCTGCTGCTTGCGCCGCATCAATTTGAGTGTGATCAGCATCAATAAACAGAGATACTTGAATACCGGCTTCAGTCAAGCGTTTAACAGCATCAGTAATTTTGGGTAATTGCCCCGCCACATCAAGCCCCCCTTCCGTCGTGACCTCTTCACGCTTTTCAGGTACTAGGCAGCAAAATGCAGGCTTCACTCGACATGCAATGTTAATCATTTCCTCTGTCACTGCCATTTCAAGGTTCATTCTGGTTTGAATAGTCTCTTTTAGCAGCTCAATATCCCTATCAGTAATATGGCGGCGATCTTCTCGCAAATGCACAGTAATACCATCAGCTCCTGCTTGTTCTGCAACAAATGCGGCTTGTACAGGATCAGGATACTGTGTTCCCCGTGCATTTCTCACTGTTGCGATATGATCTATGTTTACACCTAACAAAAGCTCAGCCATTTTTCACTCCCTATCATAAATACAGTCAAGTACGCTCAATGCCCCTATCCTACTGCAATTTAATATTGAGTGGGAATAAATCTCTATCGCTTCGAGCGCCTTTCCATATTTTGACGATTTTTTCAGCAAGCTTATTAGATTTTGAGAAGCGGCTCGTAAAATATCGGCGTGGTGCAGATTTTGATTTGGCATACTGACCATTGTCGGTCACACTTAGCTCATGATTTTGGTGTATTACCAACAGGGGGCTTAGTAAATTGTCGGAATAGTTCGCGGCTCTTTAGCGGTTTTCCACCTAAATAGGGTTTCAAGGCTATACGAGTAAAGCGTTTAGCCGCTCTCAGTGTGTCACTGTCGGGGAATTCGCGTGCTGCTAAGGCTTTAAGGTGTTTACCAGTAAAACTAAGTTGGTCGATGACTAAACTACCAATAAAACCTTTTTCTTCTCGATAACGGTAAGTCATTGTGTCTGAAACAGGCTCGCCACTACCTGCGCAATGAAGAAAATCAACACCGTAACCAAGGTAGGATAACAAGGCTAGCTCAAATTGGCGTAACGCAGCTTCAGGTGTGTGTTCACTAGCAGCAAGTAATTGTAAGCAAGAAAGGTAATCAAAGAATAATGCTGAATACGGAGTACCAAATTCAATGACTCTCGTCACTAATTCATTGAGATATAACCCACTATAAAGTACGGTTCCCGTTAGTGGTAATGAGAGTGAAATAGGGTCTGCATGGGTTAATGTTTTAATCTCACCTTTGCCACCCCAGCGGATTAACAAAGGTGTAAAGGGCTGCAAGCAGCCCCTAAAAGGTGAACGGTTTCGGCGAGCCCCTTTTGCTAATAAGCGGATTTTGCCTTCCCCCTCAGTGAAGAAATCGACTAATAAGCTCGTTTCACTAAAGGGTCTAGAATGGAGTACAAACGCACGTTGCCAGCCACTCACAATTTCACCAATAAATTTATTTTAGGTCATCAACATAGCCTAAGCTGCGTAATGCGCGTTCATCATCCGCCCAGCCAGCTTTCACTTTAACCCACAGTTCAAGGTGTACTTTGGTATCAAACAGCTTTTCCATATCGATGCGGGCTTCCGTACCGATTGTTTTAAGCTTACTACCTTTATTACCAATCACCATTTTCTTTTGGCCTTCACGTTCAACAAGGATCAAGCCATTGATATGGTATCCCCCCCTTTCCATCATTTTGAACTGCTCAATTTCAACAGTCACAGAATAAGGAAGTTCATCACCTAAGAAACGCATCAATTTTTCACGAATGATTTCTGATGCCATAAATCGCTGAGAGCGATCGGTAATATAATCTTCAGGGAAATGATGCTCAGCTTCAGGAATGTGCTGCTTAACAATTTTTGCAATCGTATCAACGCCTTTACCTTTTTCAGCACTAATTGGCACAACGTCCAAAAAGTTCATTTTTTGGCTGACAAAGCCAATATGCGGTAACAGCACTGTTTTATCCGTGACATTATCAATTTTGTTAATTGCTAAAATCACAGGGCAGCGAAGACCTTTTAATTTGTTGAGTACCATTTCATCGTCGTCAGTCCAATTCGTGCCTTCTACGACAAAAATAACTAGCTCAACATCCCCTATTGAACTTGAAGCTGCACGGTTCATCAAACGATTGATTGCACGTTTTTCTTCAATATGCAGGCCTGGCGTATCCACATAGATGATTTGATATTCATCTTCAGTATGGATCCCCATAATACGGTGGCGCGTCGTTTGAGGCTTTCTCGACGTAATTGAAACTTTTTGCCCCAATAGCTGGTTTAATAGCGTTGACTTACCGACATTTGGTCGCCCAACAATAGCTACAAAGCCACAGTGGGGTAATTTTTCACTCATTCAATCTCCAAAATTTTCAATGCTTGCTCCGCAGCGGCCTGCTCAGCTTTACGTCGACTTGAACCAACCCCGTTAATAGGTTGTTCAATACCACTGACTTGGCAGTGGATAGTAAATTCCTGATCATGAGCCTCACCTTTAACTTGGACAACGATATAGTTAGGCAAAGGCAAATGACGCCCCTGTAGATATTCTTGTAGTCTCGTTTTCGGGTCCTTTTGCTTGTCACCCGGGCTGATTTCATTCAACCTAGTTTGATACCAATCTAAAATAATTTTTTCTATTGTTTGGATATCACTATCGAGAAAGATCCCCCCGATCAATGCTTCCACTGTATCAGCGAGGATAGATTCACGGCGGAAACCGCCACTTTTTAGTTCGCCTGGCCCTAAACGTAAACACTCGCCAAGCTCAAATTCACGAGCAATTTCCGCCAGTGTATTTCCGCGCACTAGCGTTGCTCTCATGCGACTCATATCTCCTTCATCCACTTTCGGGAAGCGATGATATAAATCATTTGCGATCACAAAACTTAAAATAGAATCGCCAAGGAACTCTAGGCGCTCGTTATGCTTACTGTTTGCACTGCGATGCGTAAGCGCCTGAATTAAAAGATCGTGTTGATTAAACTTATAACCAAGTTTTCGTTGCAATTGCTCAAGTAAAGAGGGGTTCATGCGCGTTCAGCCATTTCTCTGATTGACAAAAAAGCACACGCAACAGACCTGTAAAAAACAAAACTGTTGCGTTTGCACTGACTCTTAACGCTTTTATCTTTCATTTATATAATAGAACTAAGCTTAAAATTCAGCATAACACTATTAATGAATAAAATGATAAGAGTTAATTAAGAAGCCAATAAATATTAATTTAAATTATATTGTACACTGAGATAAACAATAATGCTTCGGTTTATACGGGTTTTCACACGAAAACCCGTATAAATCTACCTTATGAACCTAGTGGCCCAATTCGGCTAAAGCGAATACCTGTCGGCCATTCACCTTCTTGTTTCTCAAGACTTAGCCAGATAAATACAGCGCGACCAACCAAATTTTGTTCTGGAACAAAGCCCCACATACGGCTGTCTGAGCTATTATCTCGGTTATCCCCCATCATGAAGTAGTGTTTCTCAGGTACAATCCACTCATTTGGCGGCATATTAGGCTGTATGTAACGAGATTCCGTAATGGCCTGACGAATAATCAAAATCTGGTGCTCGACGGTATCGAGAGTTTCACTTCTTTGATATTGACGTAATGCATTTCTTGGCAATGGTTCGTCAAGAGGAATTTCATAGTTACCTTTTTGGCTATCGACCAAAGACTCCACATTGAAAAACATGGTCCACTCACTCGGCGCTAACGGACCATATTTTATTGGAAGTTGTTTCGTACAGTTATTATCTGCGCAATTCGGATAAATTGTCAGCTCTTTAGCGTTTGGATCATAAACAATTTTATCACCCGGTAAGCCAATAACCCGTTTTACATAGTCAATTGTTGGATTTTCTGGATATTTAAATACGGCAATATCACCACGCGCAGGTTTTCCCGTTTTAATTAACGTCGTTTGCGTAATGGGATCTTTTAGACCATAAGCAAACTTCTCAACCAGCATAAAATCCCCAACCAACAACGTTGGCATCATTGACCCAGATGGAATTTGAAAGGGTTCATAAATAAATGAACGAACCACCAATACAATCGCTAATACTGGGAAAATCGAGGAGCCTGTTTCAACCCACGATGGACGGCGTACAGCTTTATCCATCTCATCTTGAGTTAATGAGCCTTGACTCACTTCCTGTATATGTTTGAGCTTTTTCTTCCGCTCAGGCGAAAATTTAAAGCGATCTAAACACCAAATAATCCCCGTAATCACTGTCGCCAGTGTTAGGATCAAGGCAAAGGTGTTAGCCATTGAGACTCCTTGTAATTTTAGTTGTCTTTACCAACATGCAAAATAGCGAGGAAAGCTTCTTGAGGTAATTCAACATTACCCACTTGCTTCATGCGCTTCTTACCTTCCTTCTGCTTCTGCAACAGTTTCTTCTTACGGCTAACATCACCACCATAACATTTAGCCAGTACGTTTTTACGCAATTGTTTAACGGTAGAGCGAGCAATAATATGGTTACCAATTGCAGCTTGGATCGCGATATCAAACTGTTGACGAGGGATTAAATCCTTCATTTTTTCAACCAATTCACGACCACGATACTGTGAGTTAGCTCGGTGAGTGATCAATGCCAAGGCATCCACACGCTCGCCGTTGATCATAACATCAACACGAACCATGTCTGACGTTTGGAAACGCTTAAATGCATAATCCAAAGAAGCATAACCACGAGATGTTGATTTCAAGCGATCGAAGAAATCCAATACCACTTCTGACATTGGAATATCATACGTTAATGAAACTTGATTACCATGATAGACCATATTTGTCTGAACGCCGCGTTTTTCCACACAAAGTGTAATAACGTTGCCAAGATACTCTTTAGGCATCAGCATGTGACATTCAGCAATTGGCTCACGCAACTCTTCGATATTATTCAATGGTGGCAACTTAGCGGGGCTATCGACATAAACGATTTCACCGTTCGTTTGCACAACTTCATACACAACGGTCGGAGCCGTGGTGATCAGATCTAAATTGTATTCACGCTCTAAGCGCTCTTGAATGATCTCCATATGCAGCAGGCCAAGGAACCCGCAACGGAATCCGAAGCCAAGAGCACTAGAGGTTTCAGGCTCATAAAAGAGTGACGCATCATTCAAGCTCAACTTGCCTAGTGCATCACGGAATGCTTCATAATCGTCTGAACTGACTGGGAATAAACCTGCATAAACTTGAGGTTTAACTTTTTTAAACCCAGGTAATGCTTTATCAGCAGGATTACGAGCGCCCGTTAAAGTATCCCCGACAGGTGCCCCTGTGATATCTTTAATCGCACACACTAACCAACCAACTTCACCGCAACTGAGAGAGTCGCGATCAATTTGTTTTGGTGTGAAAATACCAAGACGATCCGCGTTGTACACTTGGCCCGTGCTCATCACCTTAATTTTATCGCCTTTGCGTAACGTACCGTTTTTAATACGGATAAGTGATACAACACCTAAATAATTATCAAACCATGAGTCGATAATAAGCGCCTGTAAAGGTGCCTCTGCGTCACCTTCTGGCGCAGGGATAGATTGCACTAAACGCTCAATAACATCTTGAACGCCAATCCCCGTTTTTGCCGAGCAACGTACCGCATCATGCGCATCAATGCCCACAATATCTTCAATTTCTTCTGCAACGCGTTCAGGATCAGCCGCTGGTAAGTCGATTTTGTTCAACACAGGAACAACTTCAAGATCCATTTCAATCGCTGTATAGCAGTTAGCCAGCGTTTGAGCTTCAACCCCTTGCCCCGCATCAACAACGAGCAGCGCACCTTCACAGGCAGCTAATGAGCGTGATACTTCATAAGAGAAGTCAACGTGGCCTGGGGTATCGATAAAGTTCAATTGATAGGTCTCACCATCGGAGGCCTTATAATCCAGCGTCACACTTTGCGCTTTGATTGTAATTCCGCGTTCACGTTCTAAATCCATAGAGTCTAGAACCTGAGCCGCCATTTCTCTGTCCGTTAAACCACCACAAATCTGAATAATACGGTCAGACAACGTGGATTTACCATGGTCGATGTGAGCAATGATAGAAAAGTTTCTTATGTTATTGATTTTCAAGGTAATATCTTCTTTTAAATTGCCTACAAAATCAGCTCTGCATAAATAGGTACCGCAGAACTAAAATGCTATGATTATCACAAGATTACTAATTAGCTGCATTTTACATAGAAGATCTCTGTAACACAAAGGTTCAATGTAAAACAACTGTAAACTATGCGGGTTTTTGCTAGATAGGAGCGCTGAACTCGCCAAACCGCCTATCAAGCAAGGCGGTTTCACTCAGCAATCAACTTGAACTGACAGTTCGTTGGGGGGTAAGCCTATTTGTAAGATAACTGGTTGAAATGCAGTCTCATCCCGCCAATAAGAGGCGATTTTACGCGCTAAAAAAAAGCCTAAAAAGCCACCAGCGACACCAGAAAGAGCAACCCAGACTTGTTCAAAACCCGCTAATTGTACTAACGCTGCAACCAGAAATAGGCCAATCAACGGGGTTAAATAAACGAGCATAGCAGAGCGCAGCAAACTCCCTTCAGGAATTCCAACCTCCACTTTTTGCCCAACAACTAAAGGTTGCTCAATGTCAACTTCGAGCTGATGTTCGGTATTTGGCCCTATTTTACTCAATGCGTATGAACCACATGCCGCGCGCGCGCTACAGCTACCACACCCAGAAGAAGCCCCATAACGCAATAACGCCCTTCCTTGGTGCCAACGAATAACTGTTGCCCACTCTTTTATCATCATCTACTCCTGAAAACGAATGCTTGCAGCGACTTGCTGTGCCGTTGATAACGGCAGTTCACCTATTATGGTAATCACATTTTGTTTCTGAGTCATTGTATAAATTGTGCGGCGGCCATTTTGGACTGGTTGTTCTAAAGGCAAGCCTTGCTCAGCTTTAGTGACATTAACCGAAAAAGTGAATAAGCCATCACTAAATAATGCGCTCTCTACCTCATCATTTTCGGCAAGTTTACGTTTTGAACGAGAGACTTCTTCAAACCCAGGAGGTAAAAGTCCAACACGCCATTTAAATGACGGACGATTATCCTGAGGGGAGACTAGCAGCGGTGGTAAATTAATCTTACTTAAATTCACCAGAGAGTCATTCACCGTTTTGCTGTCTAGCACTGTTGAAATGACGCGAAACTGTTCTAACGTTTGGTTATTGTTATCTAAGAGATCGACCCGTAATGGCAACTTATTTTCTTCATCAATCAGAAGAACATAATTAAAACGAGAGTTATCTTTAGAAATAATGCGAATAACGAGTGAAGGCTTATCACCGATATGGGTTCGCCCCGCATCGATAAAATTATAGTACGGTTTGATTTTGTCATAATCAGCAAATAATACCGAAGGCAAATTATCGACAATATGCTTCCCATTTAAGCTGAAGGCATCAAAACCGGGTTCAAAATAACTGATCCTTTCCCCTTTTTGCACTATTTCACGCCGCGTAGAATCCATTTGGATCATTTGAGAGACAGGAACATTATTAATGATCCCATGTCGATAACGGACAGGCACGATGCTTCTGGGACTAAAGGACATAAAAGACATTTCGTAGGAAAGATTTTGGGCAGCGCTCCCCATCTCTTTAAAGAGAGCTTCGGCATCTTGTTGAGATGCCGAAGCTTGATTAGATAAAATCAGGCTGCCCGCCAGGCAGATGACGGATAACCACTTATTCATTAGCGCGCTTTAGCTCCAGCGGGTGCTGTAGTAATATCATCATTATCATGATATTGCTGATTAAGCATTGAACGTCTTTCAATTTCATATTGCTGTAGCATTGCATTTACACGCTGATTTTGCTGCTCAACTTGTTGCATTTGTTGCTCGTTACCAAAAAGTTGACCATCAGAGAAATTTAAACTCACAGGTGCGCCTGCTCCAACGGGAACGGTGTTAAACACAGGTTCATCAATCACCGATTCCGTTGAATTACTTTGATTATACTGCTGCACCCCAACGATAACAGCAAGGGATACACATGCTGCAACACCAATTTGGGTGATTTGACTTGCCCATGGACGAATTTTTTGCCAGAACGGCATCGCGCCCCATGTTGCAGGTTCAGGCTGTGACTCAACAACTACCTGAGGATTAATACGCACAACTTCATTCTCTAATGCTGCGGCGACTTTACCCGCTATGTCAAAATTGATGACATCAGGTGTGTCATTACGCAGAGTATCACGAATAAGATGATAGCTCTCCCAACGTTTTTGTAACGTTGAATCACATGAAATGGCATTTAACAGTTCTACATCTAGAACTTCACCATCCATCATTGCGGAAAGTTTCTCTCTTTGCATGCCCGAATACCTTCAGTTAATTGCATCACAATTACAGTTTAATGCCCTGATTTCGCTATTTTTTGCACGTTATCTTGTGTTCCAAAAAACAATTCAATAAACACAAACATATTAGTGCTGCTGGATCAGTGGCTGTACTTTATTATCAATAGCTTCTCTTGCTCTAAAGATACGCGAACGCACGGTGCCTACAGGACAATCCATGATCTCGGCGATCTCTTCATAGCTTAAACCATCAAGTTCTCTGAGTGTTATTGCCATTTTTAAATCTTCAGGTAACGACTCAATGGTTCGAAAAACTACTTTCTTCAATTCATCAGACAACATTAAGTTCTCTGGGTTCGATATTTCTTTCAAAGCGCTTGCAGTTTCGTAGTTTTCTGCATCGCTTGCTTCAAGATCTGACGCGGGTGGGCGCCTATCTTGAGCGACTAAATAATTTTTAGCCGTGTTTACCGCAATACGATATAGCCAAGTATAAAAAGCACTATCACCGCGAAACGACCCTATCGCACGATAAGCTTTGATAAAAGACTCCTGAGCAACGTCAGGTACATCCGCTTGTGGTACATAACGGGAAACCAAGCTTGCAACTTTGTGCTGGTATTTTACAACCAGTAAGTTGAACGCTTTTTGATCGCCCTTTTGGACTTTTTCGACCAACATCTGGTCCGTTAGTTGCTCGCTCATTACTGGGAAAATCTCCCGCGCTCAGGCTGTAAATTTGTTAACTTGATCATGTCTCCCTTCCTAAAGCAAGCGTTACTTTGAGTAGTAAAAACAAGTGAAGTTCAATTTAATACATAAAAATAGTAAAAAATTGACAAAAAACCGTGTGACTACCGATAGAGGATCTAAGTGATCCTAATTAATTTATCGCTAATTTATACATTATTCTACGTATCACACCGCTTTATTTACCCTAAGTACCAAACCTGACTCAACCCCCTAGTAGATATACAAGGCTGAACGCTATTTCACAAATAGCATTGCCAAGCCTGATAGGCTAACATGAAACTTCCAATAGATACTATACTGTGACTGCTCTCTGCCGTAAACGGCTAGGCCTGCCACTTCTTAGGGCGCAACCGTCTGTATAACGGGTTTTATGCTGCCCCTTATGGGTAGAAACGACGAGTATATACAACATGCAAACACTTATGAACGATCCCACACAGCATTACACTGATATTCTGATTATTGGCAGCGGTGTCGCTGGGCTTTCCGCCGCTTTACGACTTGCTCCTTTTCATAAAGTTACTCTCCTAAGTAAAAGCACACTCAATGAAGGGGCTTCTTATTACGCACAAGGTGGAATCGCAGCCGTTTTCGATAATACCGACAGCATTGAATCCCATGTAGAAGATACTTTAATTGCAGGCGCAGGTATTTGTGAAAGAGAGGCCGTCGAATTTATCGCCTCGAATGCCAAAGAGTGCGTTCAGTGGTTAATTGATCAAGGCGTACTATTTGACACGGAAGTGACTGAAACAGGTGAAACCCAATATCACCTCACTCGCGAAGGTGGACACAGCCATCGCAGGATCCTTCACCATGCAGATGCAACTGGCAAAGAGGTTGAAACGACTCTCGTCAACCTCGCTTTTGCGCATCCGAATATCCATGTTAAAGAGCGCTATAATGCGGTTGATCTCATTCGCTCCGATAAGATCGGATTAGCAGGCGAAAGCCGTATTGTCGGTGCCTATGTTTGGAATCGGCAAAAAGAGCACGTTGAAACGATCCGAGCAAAAATCGTTGTTTTGGCTACAGGCGGCGCCGCAAAAGTCTATCAATACACAACAAATCCCGACATCTCTTCTGGGGATGGCATTGCGATGGCATGGCGTATTGGATGTAGTGTCGCTAACTTAGAATTCAATCAATTTCATCCAACCTGCCTCTTTCATCCGCAAGCTCGCAATTTTCTATTAACGGAAGCGTTACGTGGTGAAGGAGCCTATTTGAAACGCCCTGATGGAAGCCGTTTCATGCCCGACTATGATCCACGCTGTGAATTAGCGCCGAGAGACATTGTTGCGAGAGCGATCGATCATGAAATGAAACGCTTAGGTGCTGATTGCATGTACCTTGATATTAGCCATAAACCCGCTGATTTTATTCAAAGCCACTTTCCTACCATCTATGAAAAACTGATAACACTTGGTTTGGATCTGACGAAAGAGCCGATCCCCATTGTACCCGCAGCCCATTACACATGTGGCGGTGTCAGCGTCGATCAAAACGGTATGACCGATATCCCCAACCTTTATGCCATTGGTGAAGTCAGTTATACAGGGTTACACGGAGCCAACCGCATGGCATCTAACTCGCTGTTAGAGTGCCTCGTTTACGGATGGTCCGCCTCACAGCATATTTGCCATGCGATCACGCAGATCGAGGATATTCCCGTTCTCCCTGAATGGGATGATAGCCGTGTACACAACTCAGATGAGCAAGTTGTGATTCAACATAACTGGCATGAGCTACGCCTATTTATGTGGGATTATATGGGGATCGTACGAACCACTAAGCGTTTAGAACGCGCCTTGCGACGCATCCATTTGTTACAGCAAGAAATTCACGACTATTATGCCAATTTCCGTATTTCTAATAACTTACTTGAACTGAGAAACCTCGTCCAAGTGGCTGAACTGATGGTTCGCTGCGCTTTAGAGCGTAAAGAGAGCCGCGGGCTACACTATACGTTAGACTACCCTGATCTACTGGAGCATTCAGGCCCCACCGTACTCAAACCGTAATCTCATACCTAGCCAACCTGAGGGTTGGCTATTAATATTTCAAATAAAAATCCCGAATAAGCCGCTGAAAGTCTTCAGTATAGATGTTATTGTCTGCTTCTTTTAACACTAACGTTGAAATTTCTGGCTCAACTAATTCCCGCTTTAATCCCAACAACATACGGTGAAATGGCGTCGTTGCTTTATCTCGAATATTAACGCGATAAGCAGTAAACCAGCCATTACGATGCGCCATAAGCTCAACTTTTTCACCGACATCATAGGGTAATACAAGGCAAAATAGGCCATCTGTGGTTAAACAATCCATCGCACTATCTAATAATGCCTGATGGGTTAACGTCGCGGTATAGCGAGCTTGCTCTCGTTGTTCACTACTGCATGATACTGATGGCTCAAAATAAGGTGGATTACTGACAATCAAATCATACGCTTTTTGCCTTGATACACTAAACTGCGTTATATCTTGCTCAAAAATCTGTAGCCTCTCTCCCCACTTTGACTCAGCGAAATTCTCCTGTGCCTGTTGAGCCGCTGCTTTATCTAGTTCAACAGCATCAACGGTCATTTGCTGATTGCGTTGTGCGAGCATTAGCGCAATGAGTCCACTGCCGCTCCCTATATCTAACGCCTTTTTAGCCTGCTGAACAGGTGCCCATGCGCCAAGTAATACTCCATCGGTTCCGACTTTCATAGCGCAACGGTCATGACCAACAAAAAACTGCTTAAAGGTAAAACCACCTTTGCGATAGCTTTTTTTCACGTTATTCAACCACTCTAAATCGTATATTAATCAATCAATCTTTCATTATGTGACAATTTAAGAATGCAAATTTTACACTTTTTCTACAAAATAATTCTCACATTATGAGAATATTATTTGAGCATCAAAATTTTTACTGCTAAGTTCGAAAAAAAGGGGATACCATGAACAGTATTAACAGGACATTGAATATTTTATCTTACATCACTGCAAGCGCGGCTCCGGTAACTCCGCAAGTGATTTCTAACGCATTAAATATTCCAGTTTCTACTGTTTATCGATTATTAGCCATTCTCATAAATTGGGAATTTGTGACCCATGCAAAACAATATGGCACTTACACTGTTGGTGCGCAGAGTATCAAAACTCAAGAAAAATACTATCACCACAGCTTACTCATGAATTCATCCCAACTAGAACTCCAAGCTCTGAGTAAAAAGACCCAAGAAACGGTCGCTATTATTACATCAAACCTATGTGAAACTATCTGTGTTGACATGATTGAGAGTTCACAAGCCTTACGCTGCTCTTTTGTCATTGGCCGTGGTAATACTCTAATTAAAGGCGCTAGCGCGAAAACCTTGCTCGCCTTTCGAGATGAAGACTACCAATCATTAGTATTTGAAACTCATAAAGAACAGTTACTCTCCCCTGAAAGTATAACGCAATTAAAAAATGCACTGATGCAAATCCGCCAGCAAGGATATGGCGTTTCATGCAGTGAAATAGATGAAGGAGTCTTAGGCGTTTCAGCCCCTATTTTTAAAGGAAACGATGTGATTGCCGTCGTCTCTGTGATGGCACCTGAATTTCGTTCAACCCATCGAGTTGACGAGTTTATCTCTGAGACCTGCAAAGCAGCTCATAACATGACTAAACTAATTAATATGGAGTAATTATGGCAGCACCTTTTATCTGGCAAGGCCGTACTGATGGTGATACTGAGGAGCACCTACGTATCCATCAAGTCATGAATAAAAATACCCCTGCACAGTTTGCTTTAATTGGTTTTGCATCTGACGAAGGCGTTAGGCGCAATAAAGGACGGCTCGGTGCCAAAGCAGGACCTGATGCAATCCGTCAGCAGTTGGCTGGCCTTCCGATACATCACCCCTTGTCCATCCGGGATGCCGGCACTGTTCGCTGTGACGATGGCGATTTAGAAGCAGCGCAACGTCGTCTTTCGGATGAACTTATCAATATTTTATCATCAAATCAGACCCCCATTGTTTTAGGTGGCGGTCATGAAGTGGCTTTTGCCAGCTTTCAAGGACTGTTTGACTTCATCGCTCAAACCCAGCCTACAAAAACAATAGGTATCATTAATTTTGATGCGCATTTTGATTTACGAACGGCACCTGAAGCCACTTCCGGCACACCTTTTTTACAATCGGCACACTTATGCCAGCAGCATCATCGCCCATTTAATTATCTCTGTTTAGGTATTGCTGATCATGGTAATACGAAAGTGTTATTTGATACGGCGGATAAATTAGGTTGCCAATATATTCGTGATAAAGAACTAAATCACAGTCAATTACCTAAGGCCATAGAGCGGCTTCAACAGTTTATTAATAACGTCGATTATTTATATGTAACCGTTGATCTGGATGTCTTTTCTGCCGCAATTGCGCCTGGAGTCAGCGCTCCCGCAGCGAAAGGGATCACTACTGAGATCTTTGATGAACTGTTTTCGGTGATTAAAGCCAGCAACAAAATTGCACTCTTTGATATTGCAGAGTGCAACCCAGAATTCGATATCGATAATCATACTTCAAAATTAGCAGCTTATTTGATTTACCAATTTTTATTCTAATAAACACAATAACGCGACTGATAAATCGCCCGTAGACTCAATTTGTAGCGATATAACAATAACAGTATTTGAAAAAGTACTGACAAAAAATAAAGCGGCAATGATAGATCTCTAGCATGTTCTTCTTTAGTTAATCAGCTAAGTAGAAATAGGCTTTGGGATTTCAAAACTGTCGCTAGGCAGCGTACAAGCAACCTTTAAAGTATCAATAAGGGTGCGGTTAGCCGCTAAAGACGACAAATTGTGAAAGCGGGCACACCGGGAAAATTATATGACATTACAACTAGACACATTATCTACACTTCTGCTTACTGTATTGTGCCTGCTTATGGGCATCCATTTAAAAAAACGTATCGAATGGCTACAACGTTTTTGTATCCCATCCCCAGTAATTGGTGGCTTCTTAGTAAGCCTGATTATTTGGGGGCTAAAATCCTTTAATTTAGCTGAAATCCAGTTTGACACGAGTTTGCAAACCTTCTTAATGGTTGCCTTCTTTACCACGATTGGTATTGATGGCAGCTTTCGCATTCTCAAAAACGGCGGTAAGCTCCTGTTTATTTATCTGTTTATTTGCTGGTTTACAGTGATCTTCCAAGATACGTTTGGTGCCGGACTGGCGCATTTATTAGGCATTGACCCAGTCATTGGCGTTATGGCAGGTGGTGTTTCATTAACAGGAGGCCATGGCGGTGCTGCTGCATTTGGTCAAATGGCAGAAGGCTTAGGTGTGCAGTCAGCGACGGTTGCGGCGATTGCAGCGGCAACTTTTGGTTTAATCACCGGTAGCCTACTAGGCGGCCCCATTGCCTCTTTCCTGATTAAAAAATATAAGGTGACCATCCAAGCGGATGAGTCAGTGCAAAGCCCAAAAGTAACAGAGACCATTGCAGGTAAGATTGAGTCCATTGACGCCCATGCCTTTTTGAAAATGCTCGCTTTGGTACTCGGGATCATGGTAATTGGTCAATTCGCATCTGCACAATTTACCAAAGCAACGGGCTTCTCTTTGCCTAGCTATGTCGGTGCTATGATCATTGCGATTATTATTCGTAATATTAATGACCAAGTTAACCTATTTAAAATCAACCAAAAATCTGTTGATTTAATTTCTGAGGTCTCTCTCGGCCTATTCTTAACCATGGCAATGATGTCGCTAAAAATTTGGGAGCTCAAAGACGTTGCCTTACCACTCTTTATTATTCTATTCGCCCAAGTGGTTGTCCTCGTTCTATTGGTTGTATTCGTGATCTTTAAACTTTTAGGCAAAGATTACGATGCCGCTGTTATGTGTGCTGGATTAATGGGGCATGGATTAGGAGCGACACCTAATGCAATGGCAAATATGTCCTCTGTGTGCGAACGCTATAAACATGTCTCAATGAAAGCGTTCATGATCGTTCCGCTAAGTGGTGCTGTTTTAATTGATTTAGTTGGTATCCCTTATCATACTTGGTTAATTAATATCCTCAGCTAACCCCCATCGCGTGCTTTTCACCTCGGAAAAGCACGCTTTCTGGCAATATCACTGCCCGTTGAAACTTAAAACAGGTACACTTTGCTAAAAGATCGATATTTTCTGATGAACAATTTGGCTAACCTGTTTATAATCAGCGCCCCAAATAGAGGTATATCATGACTGCAACCACATTTACTGAACTTGAACTCGATGAAAGCCTGATCAACGCGCTGGCAGACAAAGGCTATGAACGCCCAACTGCAATTCAGGCTGCCGCTATCCCTGCCGCAATGGATGGGCGTGACGTTTTAGGTTCAGCCCCTACTGGTACGGGTAAAACCGCCGCATTTTTGCTGCCAGCCATCCAACACTTACTTGACTTTCCAAGGAAAAAGTCCGGTCCTCCGCGAGTGCTGATATTAACACCAACGCGTGAGCTAGCCATGCAGGTTGCAGACCAAGCAAAAGAGTTATGTGCACATAACCATCTCGATATCGCTACGATTACAGGCGGTGTCGCGTATATGAACCATGCTGAAGTTTTTAGCGAAAACCAAGATATTGTTGTCGCGACAACAGGCCGCTTGCTTCAATACATCAAAGAAGAAAATTTTGACTGCCGCGCCGTTGAAATCCTGATCCTTGATGAAGCTGATCGCATGCTCGACATGGGCTTTGCCAATGACATTGAAACAATTGCAGGTGAAACACGCTGGCGTAAACAAACTATGCTGTTCTCTGCTACCCTTGAAGGCGAAGCTATTCGTGATTTTTCTGAACGACTGCTAGAAGATCCTGTTGAAATTGATGCCGAATCGTCACGTCGCGAACGTAAAAAAATACAACAGTTTTACTATCGTGCCGATAATTTAGAACACAAAACAGCCTTGTTGTGCCATCTGCTAAAACAAGAGGATGTGACTAAGTCCATTGTTTTTGTTCGTAAGCGTGAGCGTGTCCGTGAAGTCGTACAATGGTTACGAGATGCAGGTATTGAGTCTTGTTACCTTGAAGGAGAAATGGCTCAAGCGAAACGTAATGAAGCCGTTCGTCGTTTAGTGACAGGGCAAGTCAAAGTACTCGTAGCGACCGATGTTGCATCGCGAGGACTTGATATCGATAATGTCAGTCATGTCTTTAACTTTGACATGTCGCGCACCGCTGATGTGTATCTCCACCGTATTGGTCGTACCGGTCGTGCAGGCCGCAAAGGCACCGCTATTTCACTGATAGAAGCTCATGACTATCCGCTGTTCGGTAAAGTCAGCCGTTATATTGAAGACCCCATTAAAATGCGAGTCATCGATAGTCTACGCCCAAGCACCAAAGCACCTTCAGAATCTATGATGAATAAACCAAAACCATCTAAGAAAGTGCTCGCAAAACGTAAAGAGAAAAAGAAAAAAGAAGAAGAGTCCAAAAAGAAAACCAAAGTTCGTCATCGTGACAAAAAGAACATTGGCAAACGCCGTAAACCAAATTCCTCTTCTACGGCACCAACTCGCGATAACGCTGAATAATGCAACTAACGGGCTACGGCCCGTTTTTTATTGCATCATTACCATCTGCAATTTTTCACGCATTCTTTTTCCTTGCGCAGATAACATATCCACTTTAATCATATGGTTTACTAAAACATCACGGCAATCATACCCCTGATAGTTTTTAATACGCCAATCAGCACCTTGGCTCAGTAAAAACTCAGCAACTGATAATGCATGGCTCCCTAATGCATCATGTAACGATGTGTTACCTAAATCATCTACTGCGTTGATTTCTACCCCTTCAGCTAATAAAACTTCCAGTTGCTCTAACCTTCCTGACTGCGCCGCTAAATGCAAATAAGTGCGATTTTGTGGCAATGACGTTTTTCTGATTTCATCTGTGTAAGCAGAACTCAGAAGAATTTTCATAAAGCGAGGATCAGTCGAACGAACGGCATACCCTAGTAGCTCATTAAAATTCGCTGGTTTATTTCTCATTGAAAGCAAGGTAGAAAATTCAGTCACATTGCCTTGCTTAATACTGTTTTCACAGCTGTTTTGCCAATCTGCCAGAGTGCTGTCATGACTCAATGCAAAATTGCAGCTAAATTCTTCTAACTGTGTATTAAAATCATCATTAACCATCGCCTGTTTATTTACCCACGGTGTAAAATGACACATCATTTTGAGAATTTTTGGCATCGTATGGGCGATAAAGTTACGTGTTAACAGACGATGAGGGAGCCAATCCCGCCACGTTTTTTCCCCTTTATAGTAATCCAACACAATTTTGTTACCTAAGGCGGGAGGAAATGGCATCACTGACTGCAACAAATCTAACCAATCATAACGAACCACATAAAAGCGAACGAGACCATCCTTTGCCACTTGTTTTGCGGTCTCGTAATCCATACCAATCTGCTTGATAGTATTCGCAGAAACACCAGCAGAGCTAAAGGCGATGCAAGGTGTCTGGCTTGCAAGAGCTGCAAATGTGGCTAATCCGCCGCCTAAAGAGTGACCTATACAAATCATATTCCCTTTAGAGACCCGATGTAGAATGTTGGTTAAATTTACCGCTTGAAAATATTGCGGTTCAAAGTAGCCCAGCCCTTGTCGTAAATCAGCATAGAAATCAACGAGTTCATCAGAACCAGCAAAACTAATAATATACAAATCATTAAAGCGACAAATATTAGCTTCAAAACCTGTTGATTTATCGCGTAGTAAGCTTGGATCAATGCCAATTTCTTTGAGTTGCAGAGCATTAAGGCGCTCAACACCATGCAGATTTTTCCAATCTTTAAGATAGACCCCATAAGCAATTAACCCAATAAGATAATCATGCGATTGAGCATGTGGGCCTAAAAGTTGTTTTGGCGATAGCGTCTGCGTCCATTGATTTTGTTCAGAGCACAGTGCCAATACACCACTTTTTCTCTGATAGATATTAATGCTTTCTTTAATTAACGATATTTCATTTAATGAGTTAGTTTGGATACTCTGATTGATAGAAGACATAGACTCTCCCCATTGAAGATGTGATAAGGGAGATCATTAAAGGCGAAATTTCAGCAGGGAAAAAGAATGTACTTTATTAGAGAAGAATAAAAAAGCCATTGAATTCAATGGCTTTTTGAATTAATTTTAAACTAATACTTCTACCTTGAACAATACAACAATTACAGGCTTTCAGTAAAAGTACGAGTGATCACGTCACGTTGTTGTTCTGGTGTCAGAGAGTTAAAACGCACTGCATAACCAGAAACACGAATTGTTAACTGTGGATATTTTTCAGGGTTTTTCACCGCATCTTCTAAGGTTTCACGGCTTAAAACGTTGACATTCAGGTGTTGACCACCTTCAACACGGACTGTTGGCTTAACTTCTAAAGGTACTTCACGGTACTCAAAAGCACCTAACTCATCCTTAGCAACAATTTGTCCTTCGTTATAATCTGCTTTTGCACAAACACAACGCGCTTCATTTTTCTCTTCATCAAGTAACCAAAAAGAGTTCAATAGCGCTGCATTGTCAGTTTTAGTAATTTGAATACCAGTAATCATGTCGACCTCCACGTTCGGGTAGGATTGGGATCAATCCACTCATTTGACTGCCAATAAAATATTTGGTCTAACCAATGTTTCTACACACTATATACCAGCTAGAACCCTCAGCTTCTTTGATATTTATCAACAATTTCAAGAGGTAATTAACCGTCATTCACCCAACACTATGTTTTAAATCAATTTTTATTATTTATAAAAATCAATTTTTTTAGTTATTTTTAAAAAAATTTTTAATCAAATAGACAAAAGCTCGCCTTTATCTCTTGGGTCTTAAACTGTAAGCTTATAGACATAATTTGTTTGTTATAGGAATTTTCATGTCAAACACACCTACTTGGCACGACGTCATTGGCTCAGAAAAAACACAGGCTTATTTTAAAGACACGCTTGCCTATGTGGCGAACGAACGTCAAAAAGGAAAAATTATTTATCCCCCACAGCAAGATGTGTTTAACGCCTTTAGATATACCGAGCTTGCCGATGTTAAAGTCGTCATTTTGGGTCAAGATCCTTATCATGGTCCGGGTCAAGCCCATGGCTTATCTTTTTCGGTTCTTCCGGGAATTAAGCCCCCTCCCTCATTGGTCAATATGTACAAAGAGTTAGAAAATGACATCCCTGGGTTTAAACGCCCCAATCATGGCTATCTGCTGAGTTGGGCGCAACAAGGGGTGCTCTTGTTAAATACAGTATTAACCGTAGAGCAAGGCAATGCGCACTCTCATGCCCATTTAGGGTGGGAAACTTTTACAGATAAAGTGATTGCTGCCATTAATGAGCATAGAGAAGGCGTTGTTTTCTTGTTGTGGGGTTCACATGCCCAAAAGAAAGGCCGTATCATTGATACTAAGCGCCATCATGTACTAAAAGCCCCTCACCCATCGCCGTTGTCAGCTCACCGGGGTTTTTTAGGTTGTGGGCACTTCTCACAAACGAATCAACTATTGCAGCAGCAAGGGCTTGAAGCCATCGATTGGACGCCTGTTATCGAAGCTTAACTTTTTGAGTGACAAAAAAACCGGGTCGCTATTGCTCACCCGGTTTCAATTTAGTTATGCGTTAATTACTTAGAAACGATAACCATTGCAGGTCTTAATAAGCGACCGTTTAAAAGATAACCTTTTTGCATCACATCAATCACTTGGTTTGGTTGATGGTCAGGCGATTCAACCATTGTCATTGCCTGATGGACTTCAGGGTTAAAGGCCACATTGGACTCACCAACGACTTCAATACCAAATTTCCCGACAGCACTTAAAAAGGTTTTAAGAGTTAAATCTAAGCCTTCTAACATTGCTTTTGATGTTTCGCTTTCATGATCAGCGGCATCAATAGCACGTTCTAAGTTATCAATCACGGGTAACAACTCATTTGAAAACTTTTCAAGCGCAAATTTATGCGCTTTTTCAATATCTTGCTCCGTACGACGACGGATATTTTCAATTTCAGCATGTGCACGTAGCATCGCTTCGCGCTCCACTTTTTGTGACGCTGCGAGTTGTTCTTCAAGCTCAGCAATACGCGCTGCTAACGCTTGTACTTCTGCCTGTGGATCCGCCTGCTGCGCTTCTTGCTCTTGCTCTAACTCCGACTTTTGCTCTTCATTTAGCTCAGGGGCTTGCTCATCATGCATGTTTTGTTCTTTACTACTCATGAATTTCTCCGCGTATTTAGCATTAATCCCATTTATTAGAGTATTATGGGGATATAAAACAGGGATTCAAGGGACGTCACGCAATGAGAGGCCAAAAAATTATGCGTAAGGGTAATAACACGCAAAAAACAAATTTTCGAACTATCGGTATTGTGGGGCATCCACGTCATCCCGAAGCTTTAGCGACCCATGAATTAATCTATAATTGGCTATTATCTAAAAATTATCATGCCATTATTGATAAACAAGTGGCCAAAGATTTAAAACTACAAAATGCGAACACAGGTAACCTTACAGAGATTGGTCAACAGGCTGATTTAGTTATTGTTGTTGGCGGTGACGGCAACATGCTAGGGGCTGCTAGAATTCTATCTCGCTACAATAATAAAGTGATTGGTGTTAACCGCGGGAACCTTGGATTTCTCACTGATCTTGACCCTGATAATGCTTTACAGCAATTATCTCGCGTGTTGGATGGCGAATATCATGAAGAACAACGTTTTTTGCTGGAAGCACAAGTAATAAAACCGAATCAGAAAGCACGAAAAAGTAGCGCAATTAATGAGGTGGTATTACACCCCGGTAAAGTCGCTCATATGATTGAATTCGAAGTGTACATTGATGATCGTTTTGCCTTTTCACAACGCTCTGATGGGTTAATTATCGCCACTCCGACAGGCTCGACAGCCTATTCACTCTCTGCTGGAGGGCCAATTCTCACACCAAATCTTGATGCAATTGTACTCGTCCCTATGTTCCCACATACGCTCTCTTCACGCCCATTAGTGATCAGCAGTGATAGTCGTATTTGCCTGAAATTTTTACGCAGTAATATTGACTATGAAGTGAGCTGTGATAGCCAAATCATGCTTCCTATACAAGATGGTGAAGAAGTCGTCATACAGCGTAGTAATAAAAGTTTAAATCTTATTCACCCAAAAGATTATAACTATTTCAATACGTTAAGCTCAAAATTAGGCTGGGCCAAAAAAACTTTCTAATTTTTTTTCATCTGCCTCTTTACTGTATAAAAAAACAGGATACACTGTATACAAACACAGGTGTGTATTTTCACAGGAGAGCGCAGATGCTTACCCAACTTACCATTAATAATTTTGCTATCGTTCGTGATCTGGAAATCGATTTTCGTAGCGGTATGACCACAATTACAGGTGAAACTGGTGCAGGTAAATCTATCGCTATTGATGCACTTGGTCTCTGCTTAGGTAGCCGCGGCGATGCCAATATGGTACGTCCCGGCGCACAACGCGCTGACTTATGTGCACGCTTCTCCTTAGTGGATGCAGATATGGCTGCCAAGTGGCTCATTGAACATGAACTTGATAATCAAAGTGAATGTCTTTTACGGCGTACCATTACGTTAGATGGTCGTTCACGTGGTTTTATTAATGGTACAGCGGTGCCACTTTCACAGCTTCGTGAACTGGGCGCTCTGCTTATCCAAATCCATGGGCAACACGCACATCAGCTTTTACTCGATAATAACCATCAGAAATCACTGCTGGATGCCTATGCCAATCAACAAGAGCGTCTCTTACAAATGAAACACGCATGGCAAAAGTGGCATGATTCATGCCAACAGCTCGCCATGTTTCAAAAACAGATGCAAGAGCGTGAGTCGCGTCAACAGTTGCTTGATTATCATTTAAAAGAATTAGCTGAGTTTTCACCTGTTCAAGGTGAATTTGAAAGTATTGAGCAGGAATATAAGCAACTCGCTAATTACGGGCAGTTTTTAACGCTTGGGCAAAATGCCATGCAAATTATGTCCGAGAGTGATGATGCTAATATTTTGAGTTTACTCAACAGCGCCAAGCATGAATTAGCCGAGCTAGCATCCCTTGATACTAAATTTTCTAGTCTACTCGATATGCTAGAAGAAGCATCTATTCAAGTCAGCGAGGCAAGCGATGAGTTAAGGCATTATTGTGATCAGTATGAATTGGATCCTAATCGCTTGTATGAACTTGAACAGCGTATATCAAAACAAATTAGCCTTGCTCGTAAACATCATATTATGCCAGAGGCATTACCTGAGCTTTATCAGCAGTTATTAGACGAACAAGAAAAAATAGCCAACCAAAATGAAGATTGTGAAATGCTAAGTGAGCAAGTTCACCAAGATCATCAACATGCGATGGCTTGTGCTCAAGATCTGCACCAAATCCGTTTAGAGTATGCTCAAGAACTGAGCCAACTGATTACTAATAGTATGCATCAACTTTCTATGCCTCATGGTCGGTTTACTATTGATGTTAAGTTTACCCCTGAGCATCTACAGCCAGATGGGGCAAGCAAGGTGGAGTTCAATGTCACAACAAACCCAGGGCAACCACATCAAGCACTTGCTAAAGTTGCTTCTGGAGGTGAATTATCACGTATCGCATTGGCTATTCAGGTGATCACAGCGAAAAAAATGGATACACCAGCACTGATTTTTGATGAAGTCGATGTCGGTATTAGCGGCCCAACGGCTGCTATTGTTGGGCGATTACTCCGTGAATTAGGTGAATCAACCCAAGTCATGTGTGTAACACATCTACCCCAAGTTGCAGGTTGTGGGCACCATCATTTTTATGTCAGTAAAGAAACGAACGGCATAGAAACCGAGACACATATGCAATTACTTGATAAAAAATCACGTTTACAAGAACTTGCACGTTTATTAGCAGGCAGTGAAGTGACCAAAAACACATTGGCAAATGCAAAAGAGTTACTTGCCGCATAAATTTTGACAACTTTTTTGCACTCCTATGGTCTTAGAGTCAATACGGAAGGTTTTAAAATGTATCAATGTCGATTATCATTGATGTTCTGACTCCAAAAGGAATGAGATATCCATGCGTTATAAACTGTTAACTGCTGCTGCACTATCACTCGCATTAATGTCATCAGGTTGTTCAATGATGGAGCGTCTGGTCTATCACCCTGACATTAACCAAGGTAATTACCTGACAGCGAAAGATGTTGCTAAGATACAAAAAGGAATGACTCAGCAACAGGTCGCGTATACTTTGGGCACACCAATGTTAACCGACCCGTTTGGTACTCAAACTTGGTATTATGTTTTCCGCCAAGAGCTTGGTCATGATCCCGTTAAGCAACAAACTTTGACTCTTAGCTTTGACCGTAATGGTATCCTGACTGATATCAAAAATGAGAAGGATCTTTCAGAGCAGGAATCTATGGAAGCAAAAGAAATTGAAAATGCACAGCCAGTATCTGCTGAGCCGGCTTCTAGCAACACTGAAGCTAGTGAACCTGTTTCAGAGCAGCCACAAACCGCAGCTCCCGCGACTAAAAAGATGCTAAGCAAATAAGCTTGTTAACTGATATTCGTTATCCACTTATTTGTTAATTAGCCTTACAATAGCTACCTGTCATCAATATAAAACAGGTAGTTATTGCTGCTTTAGGCTATCTAAAGAATTCTCAAACCTAGCACTAAATTGCGCTGCGATGAATACAATTAGCCACTTAGCCATTCAAAGTACGCACTATCAAAACCAAAAACTCTCAATTTGTTCAATAAAAGCTATTTTTACTGCTGCACTCTATTTGACTGGCATCATGAGTATCGCGTATTACATTAATACCGTTTAATCCATCAAGGCACTCATCAACAGGTAATAAAAACTCTCAACTTAATGCAATAGTAAGAGTCTCCCCCTATCCTCTATTACACTAATGCCATTGTCTCTAGTGCTAAGCTCTATTTCATTGGCGTTATTTCGCCAGTGTTCTTCTCATTACCAACAGCGCTTTTCATAGAATGCTGTCAATATACTGCGCTTTTGTACTGGCATAATATATGCACCCAGACATGATAATAGCAAAATTCTTTCATTTGGTTGAAAAGATTCTGATTAAGCCGTAATACTACCAGCCCGATTAAACCATCCAAAAACAGGCAATAAAAAACCGAGCAAGTACTCGGTTTAATCACAAAAAAGAGAGTTATTTTTTACTATCTTTAGATTTTTCAGCCCGTTTACGGCGTAACTCTTTAGGATCAGCAATAAGAGGCCGATAAATTTCCACTCGGTCACCCTCATTCAACTTATCACTCAGTTTTGCAGGGCGACTATAAATACCCACCTTATTTTTTTTAAGGTCAATATCTGCCCGTAATGCAAGGATACCAGATGCCATTATTGCATCTTCAACTGTAGCACCTTCCAAAACCTTAACTGGTAATAGATATTGCTTCTCCGGCAAAGCATAAGTGACTTCAACATTTAGCTCAGACACTATAGATATCCTTCGCTCTCAACGTAAAAGCTTGTACCATGTTATTCGCAAGTTCTTTAAAGATTTTGCCAAATGCAAGTTCAATCAGCTTATTAGTAAACTCAAAATCAAGATGGAATTCTATCTTACAAGCATCTGGGCTTAGAGGTATAAAGCGCCATCCTCCCGTTAGTTTACTAAAAGGCCCTTCAACCAATTGCATATGGATACCCTTGTTATCCTCTAACACATTTTTGGTTACAAAGGTCTTACTGATACCTGCTTTTGAAACCTCAACAGAAGCGGTCATTTCATCATCACTATGACTAATCACCCGACTACCTACACATCCAGGCAAGAAGCTTGGATATGCAATGACATCATTAACAAGTTTATACATTTGTTCCGCGCTAAATGGGACTAACGCAGAGCGACTAATCTGTGGCATATCAATTCCTATCCCCAAAAACTGCCCATATAATACCACTATTGATTGGTTAAACAAAAAACAAAACGGATTAAGCACAATAATTGCACAATCGGCACATTTTTAAACACGGAAAGATTTATTTCACTTCAGCTTACAGTATAATGAACAAACTATGACAAAGAAAAAAGCTTATAAACCTGGTTCGGCAACTATTGCCCTAAACAAACGTGCTCGCCACGAGTATTCTATCGAAGATGAATTCGAGGCTGGCTTGTCCCTACAAGGTTGGGAAGTAAAATCGCTCCGTGCTGGTAAAGCGAACATTGGTGATAGCTATGTCCTGCTTAGGGATGGTGAAGCCTATTTATTTGGTGCGAATATCACACCTTTAAATGTTGCATCCTCTCACGTAGTTTGTGACCCAACACGCAGCAGAAAGTTGTTACTGAACCAACGAGAATTAGACACCCTTTATGGTCGCGTAAACCGTGAAGGTTATACTGTCGTTGCTCTTTCTTTATATTGGAAAAATGCTTGGTGCAAAGTCAAAATTGGCGTTGCAAAAGGTAAAAAAGCACACGACAAACGTTCTGATATTAAAGAACGCGAATGGAAACTAGATAAAGCACGTATAATGAAACATTCTAATCGCTAAGTTCTAGCTTTTTAGAGTATTTTTCTGTTATACTGCACTTAACAACTTGGGGCTGATTCTGGATTCGACGGGATTTGCGAAACCCAAGGTGCATGCCGAGGGGCGGTTGGCCTCGATAAAAGCCGCAAAAAAATAGTCGCAAACGACGAAAACTACGCACTAGCAGCTTAATAACCTGCATAGAGCCCTCTCTCCCTAGCCTCCGCTCTTAGGACGGGGATCAAGAGAGGTCAAACCCAAAAGAGATCGCGTGGATGCCTTGCCTGGGGTTGAAGCGTTAAATTTAATCAGGATAGTTTGTTGGTGGCGTGTCTGTCCGCAGCTGGCAAATGAATTTAAAGACTAGACTAAGCATGTAGTACCGAGGATGTAGAAATTTCGGACGCGGGTTCAACTCCCGCCAGCTCCACCACTTTTTAGTTGTTTGAAGTATACTGAAGTCTACTGAGCCCGCATGGAACCAGCCTTGCGGGCTTTTTTACGTCTACAGAAGTCTACTGAAATTTGCTAGAAGCTACTCCTTGTGGCACCCTTTTTGGGACCCAACGCAAAGGGTCCCAAAATCGAGAGTCCTAAAAATGGCAAAAATCGCCAAGAAACTCACTGACACTGAAATCAAAAATACCAAGCCAGCAGAAAAAGAGATCAACCTTTTTGACGGTGACGGCCTGATGCTACGAATCGCTCCCCTATCAAAGGGTGGTAGGAAAAATTGGTATTTCAGGTATGCAGTGCCAGTGAATAAAAAGCGAACAAAGATGAGCTTAGGAACCTATCCTCATCTCACACTTGCCAAAGCCCGGGCTTTACGTGATGAATACTTGTCGTTGCTTGCAAATGGTATCGATCCGCAGATTCACAACAGCGATAAAGCCAATGCTCTTAAGGATGCCACTGAGCACACGCTACAGGCGGTTGCTAGGAAATGGTTAGATGAGAAGGTTAAGACCTCTGGTATCTCTCCAGACCACGCAGAAGACATCTGGCGGAGCCTTGAACGAAATATTTTCCCCGGTTTAGGCAACGTTCCTATCAAAGAGATCCGTCCCAAACTCTTAAAACAACACCTTGACCCCATAGAACAACGAGGCGTATTGGAAACCCTGCGCCGTATCATTTCACGTCTGAATGAAATTTTCCGTTGGGCTGCGACAGAAGAACTTATTGAGTTTAATCCTGCTGACAATCTCGGCCAGAGATTCAGCAAACCCAAGAAGCAAAATATGCCAGCTTTACCACCGAATGAACTCCCCCGGTTCATGCTCGCCATATCTAACGCTTCCATACGACTCGAAACACGTCTTCTAATTGAATGGCAGCTTCTTACGTGGGTTCGCCCGGGAGAAGCTGTCCGTGCTCGTTAGAGTGATATAGACGAAGATAATCGGTTCTGGAATATCCCCGGTGAGTTTATGAAGATGAAGCGCCCTCACAAGATTCCGCTGAGCAAAGAAGCTATGCGCATCCTTGAGTCAATTAAACCGATCAGTGGTCATAGAGAGTGGGTTTTCCCAAGCATCAAGGCCCCCCTTAACCACATGCATGAACAAACAGCCAATGCTGCAATTATCCGTATGGGATTCGGTGGTGAACTGGTTGCTCACGGAATGCGGTCTATAGCAAGAACGGCCGCTGAAGAAAGTGGTAAATTCAGAACAGAGGTGCTTGAATCAGCCTTAGCTCATACTAAGAACAATGAAATCATAGCCGCTTACAATCGTGCTGAGTATCTTGCTGAAAGAACAGAGCTGATGCAGTGGTGGGGAGATTACGTTCAGGCGCAGAAATATAAGGCAATTGCTGCGTGAAAGAGCGACACCTTCCTACGCTTCCGCCAAATCTTTAATGAAGTCAATAACTTGAAGTGTAGTTTTGATTTTATGGTGCATTGTATGGTGCATAAAAAGCTCGTGTAAACGGGCTTTTTTTGTATCTAAAATTTTTCATTTTGTTATCTTTCCCACTAAGAAGATTGTTGCTTAGCGAGATTTGAATCTTCTGCTCTTCTTGATCTGCTTCTGAAACTCTAATCCGGTTCTGGTGCGATAAGAGGAACGATACATAAACATTATTTCATTAATTATTAAATAAAATAACCTGTTTTACTTTTAGTTATACCTCCAAAGATACCCCCATTAATTTTTGTCATTATGGAAATGTTCTACTAAGTTGTCTAATCCCTCACATGACAGCTTAATGCCCTGAACTTACGAATAAAATGTGCTAACATCACGAAGGAATGTACAGAGCATGAGCATACTGTAGCAGGTTAGATATATTAGGATTGTTATTAGCACCCAACACAGGCTCAGATGTTCAAAATAATGTGATCAAGTCTACATTCTTGCATTCTAAGTGAATGGAGAAAACAGGAATGAAACCATACAGCAAAATTTATATATAAATTAAATCTGACTCGTTCTGTTTTATAAAACTAAATATTGTATGAGAAAGGATTATATATGAGCACAGTTAAGAAAATTGATACCATTTCTTCTTACTTTAAAATTCCCCCTTCAACACTTGATCAATTAGATGTTGTTGATGTTCTGTTAGAATCAGATACATTGCTTTTTATTGACCCAATGCTGCTCCCTGAAAGTAAACATTCAGAAATGAAAGATGATGCAGATCAAAAATACATCGACACTTTCACAAAAATAATAAAGCTGCTTAGTGCATGCAAAATAGCTAATGACAGTGATATTGCATGGAGAACTGCAAAAAAATTATTTTCATTTTCCGAAATAGGATGGACATGTCTGGGTTATGGTTCATCAGCCAAAGGCTCAGGATTTGGGCCTCAGCTTGTTAATAACACGATGAAAACTGCTCATCAAATTGTAAGTATGGATATTGATGATCCTGATTTATTCATGGTTATGTCATTATTTGAAGAAGGTATTGGTGCTGACCGAATCAGTGATATGACCACCAATATAATATTTGATTCTTTAGTTAAGTTTTCTGAAAGAGTAAATACAACACTTAAAATCCCAACAAAAGAATTCACTTTTAAAGGGAATAAATACAACGCCCCCCATAATCCATTAACAGATAAGCCACTAATATTAGTTCCTAAAGATATTGTCCGAGACTTACCAATTTCTACAGATTGGAGTGGTGCAGTCCACACAATGAAGGAGAATACTGATTTAAGAGACAGAATCAATACAAATATTGGTAATCTCCTCGCATCTATGACCAAAAAACAAAAGGAGGAAGCCAAACGTAGAGCTTTAGAGAAAAAAGAATACTTTGAGGATTTACTAACATTAATAAAAGAAGTAGAAAAAGAGCCCTACGATTTTAAAGCGGATAGAAACGGCGAATTATTCTGGTTAAGATTGGCATCTTCAATAGACAAGAAATACCCTTTTAATCTCTCAGGATATAACAAAAAACTAACTTTGGATGATGTTGAACATCTTGTAAGCGACATTTTAAATCAATTCAAGGATCTCATTGAAAATAAAGGGTTATGGAAAGAAATGTGGGCTGATGATAAAAAGCCACGTAAAGAAAAAGCTGCCCAACGTTTGCTATTTGCCGTTGCATATTCATATTGTAAAGCAAACAACTTAGATATAAGCCCTGAAGCCGATTCAGGAAATGGTCCCGTTGACTTTAAGCTTTCACAAGGCTTCGAGCAAAAAGTATTAGTGGAAGTAAAACTCTCGTCTAATGGTAAGTTATTGCACGGATATGAAAAGCAGCTTGAAATTTATAAAAAAGGGGATGACACTGAACGTGCATTTTTCGTAATAGTTGATATTGGCTATATCGGAGACAAATATCAAAAAGTTCAACAAGCCAGAATTGCCGCAGAAAAAGAAGGTAAGAAAGTTTCAAAAATTATTCATATTGATGCTCAACAAAAGGACTCTGCAAGTAAACGGATTTAAGATTAGTCAATAATAACTTAATTTCAGTTTATTTTTAGAAGATAGTTAATTCAAAAAACATAGTGCGTTAGGTTGATTTACACAGAGATTAATAAAAGAGGCTTAAAGCCTCTTTTATCGCGGTTTAAAACCTCTCGGTTTTAAATGCTGATCCTCTTCCTGCTGAAGTGGTGTTGTCTCATTTTTAGGCGTTTCTTTTTTAAGAGCTTCTTTTAGCTTCGATTTAAATCTTTTTTCATCCATACGCAACCCTAAAGGCTTTTTCTTTATTTCTTCTTTAATCACTTTTTCTTTATTCTTCGGCTGAATAACTGGTTTTTTAATACCTAAACGATCTCTTATTTCTTCGATCTTAGTTGCTCTACTATTGATTTTGCCACGACCTTTGAGTCTAAATTGATTGGTAGCAGTTGTGGCTGTTTCTGCATGATCAAGTATCCTACTAATAGAACCGCTGATAAATTTAGAACTCCAACTATTGAAGCCACCTTGATTATAAGGCCTGATTGGTTCTTTATTGTATTGTTTTTTAACTCTGTTGAGTACTTGTGCAGTTTTTTGTGTTGTTCTTCTAATTTTAGGGCTTGTTGATCTATTATATTTTTCGCTGAGTTTATAGCGGTTGTTGTTGCTTCTAATGAGCTGTTCACCCTTGTTAATGTCTGTTGCGTTTGTTTTATTGCTGTGCTGACTGATTCGGATAATATCATCATCGATTCCGTCAACGGCTCTACTGTCATTGAAATCTGGTTTAGTATGTGATCGTCCAATATTATTTTCGTCATCTGTTTTTCTTGCTGCGAATCTTCTAACGAGTTCATCATCTCTATTTTTGTCATATTTCACCTTCGTTTTAATTGTGTTCCAACTGAATTTTTTACCCAACTGTGAGCCTTTAAATGCTATATCATTTACACTGAATGAAGCCCCCGCCACGTTGCCAGTGCTGGCAACATTGAACCTTGGTTCAATGCCTACGGCCTGCAGACGTTCTACGAACGTCTCAAGGTCTGGTTTTCCTGTCATAGCCGCTTGTAATGCGTTCTGTAGCACGATACGAGCTGGTTTTTCACCTGTACGGAGGGCTTGCTCGATCTCGTTCTTGGTTGGTGCTGATACGTCTGATTTTTGCCCCTGCAAGCCTTTAGTAATGGTTAAGCTGTGCTTTACTTCTAAACGTTCACAAGCTGATATTGTATTAAATGCTGAGTGCTGACCGTGCCAAACAGAACCGTCTAAGCCAATACGGTTGGCTACTATATGGATATGGTCTTGATCAGTATCTTTATGACGCACACAAATATATTGATGTTTTTCTATATCAATATTAATTTCTTTCAAATAGTCTTTTGCTATCTCTTGCCATTTTTCATCTGTTAAATGCTCATTCTTTGGAAGAGATAAAAAAGCGTGAAAGACTGGTTTTTTTATATCTTGTCTAAAACTGCTTACGGTTTTAAACTCATCAGTTAAATCACTAACGTTATCTTTATCTGCTAACATATTACTACAAATGAAACTATGATCATCTTTAAGAATGTAATCAACTCTATTTTTAAATGACTTACCTGTCTTAGCTACGTTTCCTTCATACATACCCCAAGTCTTTATTTATTTCTATTATCCTTCTACTGGTTTGCTTTATATTAAAATTAAGCTTATCAACTTCATTTTTATCAAAATACTCATTGCCATTTAATTTTTTAACAGCCTGATTTATGTTGTTGCCTATAGCTGAAAGTTGTATATAGGTCTTCTGGTTTACTTCAGGCATTTTCCTTTTAATAACTGGTTCCGCGCTTAAAATCTCTTTTCTAATGTAATGACCTCTTTCCAGCCCAGATGCTTCAACAAGTTTTTTTAAATATTCAAACTCTGCTTTGTTTACTCTGAACTGTATAGATATATCTCTGCGTTTTTCGTGAGTTAAATCTATGCGACCTCTTTTTCTATCTGTATCCATATTATAATCCTGTATGCATATAATCTATTATAGATTTTATATAGTCTTCATCATTTTCATCGATCAATGCTTGTAATAAATCATCAGCCTTTATATGTGTTGTCATATAGTCGTAAGCAACAAAATAACAAAAACTACGCTCATCATCATTTATTTCACTAAATGGAATATCTCTAACTTGCTCTATGTAATAAAAGAATCGTGCTAATATTTCTGCTTTTACATTAAAATCAATCTTACTTAGATCAATCATCTTCTTTGACTCCTTTTGTATTTTATCAACTCCTTTTTATCTATGATTTTTTTAACATCTGATATTGTTTGTTTCATTTCGCCTGATGAGTTAGTTTTTGCTGTACAGCTTCTAATCATAAAACCACCAAGCATAATACAAAGTATTACCATTACTACAGCTACAAACACCATAATATTTTTTTCTCCCTGATTAAAAATCTAAATAGTGTATTATAAGAACCTACCAATGAAATATCTTCAAACCACAATATAATATGTTCAGCTAAAGCAACTTTAGCTCTATTTGATAATTTATTGATAATCTCCACAACTTCGTATAAATCTTTTATTTCAACATCTCTATTTGCTTCATCTCTTGCTTCACCTAAAAAATAGATACTTGCTTCAAGATAACACCTTAAGTAATCCAATTCATAATGTTCATATTTCACAAATTCTTTTTTCGCATCATCATCACCCAATATAGCATTAGTTAAATATTGATAATGCTCTAATAAAACTTTACCATCTATGTTATTTATAAAACCTAAGTCATTATTCATTTCAAACACTCCTATAATATTAAACTGTATGGTTTACCGCCAACTCTTGATAGGGTGATTAGGCGGAAGGGTAGATTTTTTTCAACCCTACGAGCAAAGCGAGATAGGGCAATCCGAAGGATTGGGTAAATAGCGGATACGCTATTACACCTTGCCTCAGTTTCCGAAAAACAAAAATAAAGTCGAACTCAATCTATATTTAAATAAATAACCGATCTTAAATGTTTGTCAATAGCGGCTACATAAATAGATACACTGCACAATAAATAAAATGCAAATAAAGATAAGGTAAATAATATATTATCTTTTTTGTAGCTTTGCTTAATAGGTAGCTTTGCGTAAAATTTGCGGCGTGGTCAAATCGTCAAGTAATAGATCGTGGGGTCCCGCTGATGGTTATGTCAGTGGGTTCCGATTTATTACTTGATGACGCAATGAAGGAAATAAACTTTAGATAGGTGATGATTCGCTCTGCGAGCCATCACCTTAGAAGGCGTGTTTTACATTCTTCTTCTAAAAACAATATTATCAGAGAATATCGCCTTGCCCGCAATAAACCCAACAACCGCAATTATTGGTAAGCTGATAGTAGCTCCAGCCATTCCTGTAGACATTCCGATCAAGATAGACAGACCGAAGGACAATACAATAATAACGAAAGCATACCAGCTGGGGTATGTTCCGTACAAAACTGTCGCCATACATCCTGTACATACGTGAACCCCTTTCTGGCTTTCCTTCAGACAGTATGGGCACTGAATAGTATTGTTTTCCATTTCCTAATCCTCTAATCTTTCTTAAAAACCGCACCTTGGTAAACCACACCGTCTTTGACTTTTTCTAATTTAAAAGTCCAAGAACCGAGATCTTTATTTTGAGTTCTTGCGATATAAATAGGCTTTTGGCTTTCATCCCAGCTTTTAACAGTAAAAACGCCATTTCTGAACTTGATTACGTCTTTCTGAATATCAAGTCTGACACCGTATTGTTGATTAACGTAGTTGCCATAAATTCCATCATCGCCACAACCCGACAAAATGGCAGCCAGACCTGCTACTAACATAAGCTTGCGCATACCTTTTTCCTCACTAATGACACAGATCTACGCTTGACCTGTAAACACCTTAGAATTCAATTATTTTCACGCTCAGTCATATCGTTTGTACCGTTCGAAAAAAACATCGAGATAGTCATTGCCTATCATAATGCAATAATCGATCGTTAAAAACAATTAAACACCGATCGATAAGACCGCTTTGATTGCCAAAACCTATCAATACCCAATTATCGATCTTTTATACCGATCTAAATTTATCTAAAGGTTCGTCTCGTGAGTGGATAAAAAGATAAAGTGTTGTGAATGCTAGCTGGTGCAAGGAAAGTTTTAATATTTTAGATTTAGTTTTGCGTTTTATTTTTTTAATTAAATTTTTGTACTAGTTGTACTAGAATTTTATCAGAGTAGGTTCTGGGGTTTTAGATGGCGACTTTCAGTCGTAGTAGTTTTCCGTCAGGAAAACTTAGTTTTTCTTGGAGCATTCCCCCCCCCTCCCCCCACGCGAAAAATTAAAATCGCTAAAGAGATAGAGAAAGGAAAAAAGAATGCTCATTGCGCTTTGATTACTCAAAAAGTATTCAGATCGTTTCCAATCTGATACTCCCCCCCGCGACCCGCGCAAACCCTACCTTGATTTTTTAAGCACTCCTCGTTTTACTAAAGAAGCTATATGCTTTATAAATTTTAGGTAAGGCGATTCAGGCTGACAACATCGCTCCCGGTTTACCGTTGTCGCAATAACTATAAGATTCACCATCACTTGAGGGACCTTCGTATTCCTATACCCGATACAGCAGGTTTTAACGTTATTGCTTTCGAGGATTAAAAAGGATTCTGGAATAGGTATTTTAAAGACTTGTAAAAAGCTTAGGTTTAGATTTGACAAATATAAAAAGATTATTTAATACTCTATTATATTTGTAATCAAGTTATTCCTCTAACTGATTACAAGGCTAAAAAAAGTCAGCGAAAACTTTTTTAGTCCTTAAAAAGTCAGATTTAATATCTGGCTTTTTTTGTATCTTCTTTTTTATATCTCTCAATATATTACCTGTCAAGAACAAACCAATGATTTTTTCATCACTATATTCGTTTAGATAAAAAATAAAAACAAAAAAGGCCAGATAAAAATCTAGCCTTTTATTTTAAATACATAATACCTTTCATATATAGCCTTAAAACGCTCTGTATGCGATTTTGAGACACTTCACACTAGAAGCTGTGTGTCAATATAAGTAATAATAAATAGTATGTGATATTTATTTTTAAGCAGCTTGATTACGTGAATAAAGAATCTTTTCATCAATCCACTGGTCGACTTCACTTTCGATGAATGCAATAGAACGCGAACCAGTTTTAATAGGTGATGGAAAACTCTTGTCTTTGATCATTCGATAAATCCAAGCCTTACTAAATCCGGTTCTTTGTAGCACTTCAGGTAAACGGATAAATCTTTTTATTTCTGCCATACATTTCTCCATTGTTGTTTTGATGGATGTAGTATCTTCAGATCGCTTATGACGATCAACTCCTAAAAAGCCAGAATTGATCAAAGATTGGTGTTTTTTCAGACAGATTTGTAAGAAGCAACTGTAAAAGCAGGTCAGCACTGGCATAGAACTATTTTTGCAAAAAGTGCTATTTTTCTTTTGCACTCAGTTTTTTCTAATAATATACTATTTATCAAACGGTTATATTATTTGTGATTAAATTCTGTACTTCAACGCTTACAAGTTTTGTCAAAATTGAGAAAAGGCTTGGTTGCAGGTAAATGGTTTGCATCTTGCATATGGCAGATAGACTCGGGATAAGCACGGCTATGCTTTGTGAGTTCAACTCCTCAGGGTTGCACTAACTAAGATTTTAGCCCCGGAAAAGTAGAAGCTATTCTCGCATTACTTTTAGGTTCCTTTATTGAACCCTAAACGAAAGAAACAAACAAAAAAAACATTTAAATCATAGAAATAAAAAACAAAACACAGGGACGCCAGCCCCACTATCTAACGACCTGATTCTTAACAAGTTTCAGGTCGTTTTTCTTTCTATCATGTCGAAATTGTGCCGCAGGAATGTACCGCATGACGACATTAAAGCTCCCCCACTACCTTTACCAACGTGCTAATACGTGGTGGTTTCGTAAAACCATCCCGACCACAAACGCTCGCCATGATATCCGCTTAAGTCTCAAAACAAAGCAACTGCATGCAGCCCGATCATTAGCCTTAATCCTCAATAGTCAATATAATCACTGGCAAGTCCAATATTCAGGAAGCCCCAAGATGACCAAGGAACACATTGCCTTTTTTCAGCAGCAACTCAAGTTATTAGTCAACGCATGGTGGCAGCGTGAAATGGATGATTTTCATGGCAACCTTGATAAGGGAATTGATGAACTTAATGATTTACAGCACGTCTCAACAGAGCTTATCGAGTTTCATCACACTCGGATTATTAAAAAAGACTATCGAGATAATGCCAAAGCGCCTTGTTTGATTTTCACCAATTACATGTTTCATCACTCACACCAGCGCTCCTAAAAAACTGGATACAAAAACAAACAACGGTATTAAAAACCATCCGTAATCAGCTCTCTTTCTTACGTAGCTCGCTAGATGAAGCCATTACTGATGGGATAGTGTCAATTAACCCAATCAGCCTTGTATCCGCTTCAAGATACCAATCAAATAACAGTGTAGTGGCATAGTTAATTTGGTCACCAAGTCAGAGGTGATATCATCACTTCATAAACAGATAGGTGATAATTATGGCGAAACGTATAAGACGACTTTTCAGTGCTGAATTTAAACTTGAAGCCGCTCAACTGGTGCTTGACCAAAGCTACTCCGTAGTCGAGGCCGCCAACGCCATGGGCGTCGGTAAATCAACCATGGACAAATGGGTTCGGCAACTCAAGCTAGAACGCAAAGGGATTTCACCGAAAGCGTCACCCATGACGCCAGAACAAGTCGAAATCCGTGAATTGAAAAAGAAAATTGCACGACTTGAAGAGCATAATGAGATCTTAAAAAAGGCTACAGCGCTGGTGATGTCGGACTCTCTGAACAATTCTCGCTGATCGAGAAACTCAGTCGGCGCTTTAGTATTAAACAACTGTGTAACGTGTTCAGTGTTCATCGCAGTAGCTATCAATATTGGCGTCATCGCTCAAAGATACCGTCAGTGGAACAAACACGGCTTCGGGCTCTTGTTCGAGAAGCCCATGAAAGTAGTCACGGTTCTGCTGGTGCTCGTACTATTGCTGACATTGTATCGAATACAAAACAGGTTCCTTTAACGCGCTATCGTGCAAGTAAGTTAATGAAATTACTTGGCTTGGTGAGTTGTCAAACATCGAAGCATCGATATAAAAAAACGACTCAAGAGCACGTTGAAATACCGAATCATCTCAGACGTCAATTTGCGGTCACGGAGCCAAACCAAGTTTGGGTGGGTGATGTCATTTTCACCGGATAGCCAGCTAACAGAAAAAGCATTATCAATGACTTTTGAATCAAGAGGTAAGCCAAGGAATATCCTGTTTCATTCAGATTAAGGAAGTCATTATACAAGCCGCCAATATCGCCAATTATTATGGCGTTATCAGATAAAGCAAAGTTTATCTCGGCGAGGTAATTGCTGGGATAATGCGCCGATGGAGCGATTTTTTCGAAGTTTAAAGACAGAATGGGTACCCATTTTAGGCTACCGTAATTCCATAGAAGCACAGCAAGAAATAACACGATATATCATCGGGTATTATAGTCAGCTTAGACCCCATCAATATAACAGTGGCTTAACACCCAATGAATCAGAACGATTGTATTGGGAAAACTCTAAAACGGTGACCAATTTTTGTTGACCACTACAGTATTGCAAAAAAGAAGAGCTAGATGCCGCATCCTGTGCGTTACTAAAATGTTCTGCTGGATTTGCAGAAGGTCCCCCTGAAAAAGCGTATTACGAAAAGCTGGAACAAATTGGTAATCAGCCAGAGTATGCTGAATTACGTGATAAGCTTGCGAATGAGCAATTTACAGTAAGTTATGTTGACCCAAACACTGGGGCAACAATTACGTATTCCATTCCATTATTTCAATATGATAATGCTAGAGCCATTATTGATGGGGCAACCTATATGGATGGAACCTATCAGCTCACAGAGCGAGGAATGGGATTAATTCAAGCTAGCGGTGGTGCTGTTGAAATCATCGCTGGTGGAGCAAGTTGTGTGGGGGTCGTGACTTGTGCTACTGGAACCATCGTTGCTTCGTCTGGTTTTGATAATTTGTATGCTGGCTCGAATACCGTTGTAACAGGGAAATATACTAAAACTGTTGGTGCTGAATTACTGGAAACATTAGGCGTTCCGCCTGAATATTCAGAAGTTGTTTATTCAGGGGTGAATATTGCTGGTACTACAACATTAATATTTAAGTCAGCTAAAACTGGTGAGATTATTAGCGTCGGTGTTGGTAAAAATGGACAAATAAAACAAGAAAGCCTTGGCAAGGTTAACAGTGCTGGTGAGTATCTCGACGATTTTAAACCTTCACCAACCCCACTACAGCTTGTACAACAACAAGCTGGAAAAGAATCACCAACCGCATACATTAGGCTTGATCATATTCTTAACGGAGAAGTTAAGACATATAAAAATGGAACAAAAGTAGCATCCAGTGGGCACTATTTGCGTGATCCAAATGTAAGGGTTGAATCATGGACAGGTACTCCTGATGCTAATGGGGTTTCAAAAGGATATATATCCGTCCGAGATCCTTCGATCTGGTCAATGGATTAAAAAGCAAGGGGAAACAACATTTTTCCCTGAATATTGGTCAAAAAGACAAACAGCACAAGAAATTGAAAGCGCATTTAAAAAATTCAACAAATATACCAAATACAGAAAGATGGACTGGATATTCGAATAGTGGTGTTAAGATAGAAGGTTATTATGGTAAACCTGATGGTTCAGGTGCGACTGCATGGCCCGTATTTGATAGTAGGAATACCAATGCTAAATGATAAAATAAATTTCTGGTGGAATAATAACAGTAAAGATTTCACACCAGTAGGTAATAAATTATGGTTATCAACTGATAAAACCACTTTAGGCTATGGTTCTCGAGAGTTAGCAGGCTGGTTATCTGATGATATTCAATATTCCCTAAATTCTATTGAGATTTGGATTAATAATTTAACTAACCTAGAATCCAGCAGAGCACCAGATGGTTTTTTTGGTATAGGTAATGCTCACTGGGTAATGGTAACAAATAATTTAGTTTTTATTGCTTGTGAATACGTTAAAGAACAAAGAGTTATCCTTACGATAGAACAGCTAATTTATATTCTTGAGCAATATAAAGAATTCTTACAAAGAGATTTTAATAATCCAAACGTTCCTCCTGAGCCCATTGATGTAGAGTACATAGCAGAAGGAGAAGAAGCGATGAATATTTATGCATCTCTAGAAGGTTCTCATGGGGTGTATTATTTAGAGGAATAATTATTTAACCATTATTTTTTAGATTAAATCCAATTATGAGCAAAGAAAACAAGAATACTGAATGATTATTAGTAGTTGAGAATAACCGCTTAAGCCAAGATGAACGAGCTACACTGAATAAAGCACTTGATGACTAAGAGGCAGGAAAAAACCTTAAATCTGCATCTTTAGACATCATCCATTTGATAGATAAAGATAAATATACGAATAGCTTGATTGAAAGAAATAGTAAAGGATTGCTAAATGAAAAAGAACAAGCTGTTTTAGTTGAGTATTTAAATGCTGTTGGTGTGCAATTGCAATTAAGGGGAGTTAGTGAAGCAGATGCACAAAAACAAATAGCGGATATATTGAAAGAAACCAGTCATGTTGGACCTAACTTAGATAAGCAATATAATCAAGCATTAAGTCAGTTAAGTACTCAAGCTCGACAGGAATGGCAAGCGATGATTGGTACCGATGCCTTATTGGCTGGTCCGGGACGTGTTAGCCAAATAATGCGGCTAGCTTTGATTTCAGGAGGCTCTTATCAGACTGGAACTGGTCTTGCACAAATTGCAGATGGTAAAATAGCTGAGGGTAGTATCAATGTTGGTCTTGGTGGATTGGCGGTATCAGGTGATTATTTAGGAAATAAAGTTACAGGTAAGCCAAATGTGAAACCTGATGTGACTCCACCAAAAGGAAATGCAATCTCATTTGACGCTAATGAAATTAGTTTTTCGCAAAATACAGTTTCATACAATAAAACAGAACTAGGTACTGGTGTGAAATATAATTACGATGATCTTGTTTCCAGCATGAAAAAAGATGGTTGGAAAGGTGCTCCCGTTGATGTTGTTAAAATGCCAGATGGAAAAATGACTAGTATAGACAATACTAGAATAAATGCGGCTAGGGATGCTGGTATTAAAGTTGAAGCTAATTTACGTAGTTTTGATGAAAAATTAACAATCGCAGAATCAGCGCGGTTTTCCGATCCGAGAAAAGGGTTTGAGCCTAAAACTTGGGGCGAAGCCATTACAGGAAGAATTGATAAACAAAGCGGTGGTTTTAGTAAAAATAATCCATATGGCTCTAATGAGCCATATGGATTAACTGGAAAGCCAAAGGATTAATATCGTATGTCATGTTATATTTATTCATTAGATGAATTACCAAAAGGATTTCAATTTCCGCATACTTTTTTGGAAATCATAAATCAAGAGGTTATTTTAGATTTAGACCCTTGGTGGTTTTTATGTGAGTTTGAAAAATTTGCTAAATATTGGTTGCTTGAAATGAAGAACCAATACCCAACAAGAAAGCTAATCCCATTCGCAAAACTATCTTACTCTGATGATATTGTTTGCTTTGACGGGGATGATACTTCGGGAGATCCAAAGGTATTTTATGTTCATGCATTCGCCTCTGCTGGCTGGGAAGATAGAGGATACACTGATAATTTTACAGAATGGCTGAAAATAGCTCGTCTTGAGTCAGCCCGCTATAAAGCAGAGCAGGAAAATGATGAATAGTAGTTATTCTTGGATGAACTCATAAGGCACTTGTTCTGTTAACCAAACTCCATTATCAGCTTGATAAAATTTAAAGCCCTGTTCATACATGTTCAGGGTTTTTATTTTCAGTAGAACTGGTTTTCCATGACGTTGACCTACTGAAATAGCAGTATTTTCATCAGGTGAAAGGTGAACATACTGTCGTGACATAGGGAGTAAGCCTTGCTCTCTTATTGTAGGTAAAAATCGTTTAGTTGTTCCATGATATAAAAAAAATGGGGGGGATTTTTCCTTATAATCAATATTTACTTGCTGAGAGGAATGCCCTTGCGAGGCTCTAATACGTGATCCATCATCTGAGATTGTAAAGCGCTTTTTATCACTATTATCAACGATATTACGAATAAGAATCTTATCAAGTACATATCCTTTTTTTGCAGAACAAAGAATAAGATCATCTATAATTGCCCATCCTTCTTTGTCTAAAAATAAACCGATTGTTTCTGGTTGATGACGTAATATATAACTTAAGAATTTACTGATATCTGTGTTTTTTTCACTCACAATAATAGCCTCTGTAACTTCAGTCTCTGTAAAATAGGCAACGGTGTACAATTGTTCTATTCATAACTTTACCAACGTTTTCTCAATATGAAAATGATGAATTAGAAAGAAGTCTCAGCTCCATTCAGATATTTTCAATATATAAATCGTTCCCACCTCAGTTAACAGGGTAGTCAGTTATGGGTTAAAGTTGATTTACTTTGATTAGTGAATTATCCAATTGAATATTATAAGATTATCGCCGATTTCCTTTGGCTTTTTATATTAATATTAAAATTGAAAATTACATATCGGTAAAATCGATTTAGCTGGTTAAAATACTCTAAACAATCTTTTAAAGATCCTCGTCTTACACTAGATCCCCTGAACGATCTCAATTCCCCTCAATCAGCCAACTGAGCAGCTGTAGGCTAGAGTTAGGCTAGTGTCGACCCTTTTTATAAATTAGCATTATTACAAAAAATCTCAGATATATATTACGGTAATCCCCCCGAAAAATCGGTGTATTAATAAGTAGAATTTTCTCGTAATCTGAACTGAGGAGATC